>DAOSDD010000127.1:0-12450 GCA_035362115.1 Clostridiales bacterium
TTTTGAGGTAGAACCGATACATATGATGTATTGAAATATTGGTGATACACTTGGCTTTAACCAAAACACTTTTAGTAGAACCGATACATATGATGTATTGAAATACTAACAGAAGCGGGTGTGCCTGCATGGCAGATGCGTAGAACCGATACATATGATGTATTGAAATCACCCTTTATAATTAAAGTGTATTTCTTGCCCACTAGTAGAACCGATACATATGATGTATTGAAATTTTTACATTTGTAAACTATCCCCGGGTACATGTATATGTAGAAACGATACATATGATGTATTGAAATTTGCTTTGTTAACGGAAGGAATCCAGCCTAATATCGTAGAACCGATACATATGATGTATTGAAATAAGTTGGGCAGTAGGACAATTTGCAGACAAGGTCCGTAGAACCGATACATATGATGTATTGAAATTATTGTTTTGTTTGTCTTAGTTCTTTTGCTTGTTGTGTAGAACCGATACATATGATGTATTGAAATTTTAAATGTCTTATTATCCTTTCAGGAATGTTTTCTGTAGAACCGATACATATGATGTATTGAAATCTGTCCTGCCCCCTTAATTCTCCAGTCCGGACCTCGTAGAACCGATACATATGATGTATTGAAATATTTTGCAGGCTGCTGTTGAATGGCAAGTCATTCTGGTAGAACCGATACATATGATGTATTGAAATTTGCGGCTTGATATGGAAAAATTAAAGGAAGCTTCGTAGAACCGATACATATGATGTATTGAAATAAATATAGAAAATGTCAAGTCAACACCTATGGATTATGCAAAGTCAAGAACTCCAATGTTTGATGATAAATGCTATCCTTTAATACATACAATAAGGCTTTGGAATACCAAGACGCGTAAACCAGTTGTGTTACAGAGCTATGATTGATGCCTGTATTGATAAGAAACCTATTATCACAGCAGATGCTATCAAAAAGCTAACAGAAAAATATCCTCATATTTTTGATAAAATTGTTCTTTCCGAAAGCAGTACAAACCTGGTGCAAAATTAATTATGAAAGTACAAAAATGGAGGTGATTTTACTTTGGATATATTAAGAAACCCTACCTCTATCAAGCTCCTTGCAGCATAGATAATTAAAGCTTGTGACGAGTATATAGCTCTACAAATTATGGAAAAACAATTGAAAGAACTTATTTATCACTATGCATCACACCACGGCAATAAGTTATTTTCTATCAGAGGTATTAATCCGACTATTGTCAACCGTATAGGGAAAAAGAGGTTGGAACTTCTAAACATTACGCTTGAAGGATTTCAGCAGAGGCTTTTTTAATTGTGCGTATGTCCTGTTTTATATTATACTCTATTAGTCTGATCTTAAGGCCTGGCTCTGTGTAGATAGAGTGCTCTGCAGGAATGCAACACTTAAACTCCACAACCAGGCTAAAGGATATTATCCTTTCAGGATGCAGTAAAAAATTCTATATAAATTTCTATATATCAGTGAAATAATATAATTTTATTTTATGGTCTTATTATTTACAATGCAACCTGCCCCTGAAGTTTATCCTGTTCAAACCACTGTAGATTAGTTTGTCTCACAACAGTATAACGAAGAATTTCAGCCAACTCATGAGTAAAATAGTACGAGCCAGTAGTATAGTGGAATGTATAAATAGCCTCATAAGGCCATATCTTTTCCTTAAACGGGTAGTGGGTAATAAATTTTCAGATCTACTCCAATGTTACTTTAATACTAGGGAGTATAAACGCAGCTGTGTACCAGAGCGTAAGGGTAAAAGCTCGAAAGAGTTGTTGACTGGTAAGGGCTATCCCTACTTCCTTGAAATTCTTGGCTATAAGAGATGATATTTTGAACCAATATTTAGGAAAAGCTTATTGAAATTACACATTATATAATGTTATATTATGGACGTGTAATTTCCTAGGAACTGGTATGCTTATTTTTAAAAATTGTAAAGTGAATAGACCTGTTTTTGAAACACGCCGAAGATGTGGTACCATGCTGCCCGAACGATTCTACTCTTCCAATGAAGCCCGAAACAAGTGACTCGCATCTTCGTTGCGGTATGCCTACATTAAAGTTCGTCTGTCCCAAGATGTCGTGGGAAAAATGCGAAAATGGAAAGTACAGACACCATACTTCTTGCGAAAACCTCTGCACGCATTCACCTTGCGGTTGTATGTCTATCCGGAAAAAATCTTCGCACCTTCCCCGGAACCGTTCGTGGAACTGAAGAAAGAGACAATACCTACAAAATACATGTGACCTTCGAGAAATCCATCAACCCACTTTAAAGACAGTTTCTGCATTGCAGGGCAAAAAACAAGAAATGCTCTTACCTCGGAAGCTGATTTGTATTTAGCAGGCATTACTCAGCTAGTTACTGTGCTTCTTACTGATAGCATACACCAGCATAAATACATACGATGCCCCAAACCGCTGATTTCAGCTTAGCTGTACTAAATTCTGTAATTCAAACTTCCTTTCATAATAATCCTGCTTTTCATAATGCAGGTTTATTTCTACATGCATTCATGTTGAATTAGGATAGTTATCCACAGCTTTTGTTTGTCGTTATTCTCTTTTCAATGTTCACTGCTGCGCTTGTGTCCGCAGCATTTCTAGAATCTGGTATATGTGGTTCTCTTTTTTAAGAGTCTCGCAATTACCTAAATATTTGAATGAGCGTTATTCAATTATATAACTTTTTATATATGTTATCTATTTATATCAGCAGCTTGCATTTTTGCAGAATATTAATTTTATCAGCTATCAATTATAATTATTGCCTATGGCATATAAAGTATATATAATATAAATAATAAAAAAGGATGCTATATCCATCCGGGATACTTAGCATAAACACTGGAAAGGTAGTGACATTTTTTGACTTACAACCCTAATAACCCTTTGGTTGTTCAAGGGGATAGAACTATATTAGTAGAAGTGAACCATCCCATGTATGAAGATGTAAGGGACGAAATATCCGCCTTTGCAGAATTAGAAAAGAGTCCTGAATTTGTACATACTTATCGTATATCTCCATTATCTCTCTGGAATGCAGCTTCCCAAGGCATGAAAGCAAATTCCATTATTGATGTTCTTAAAAGATATAATAAATATGATTTGCCTCAAAATGTTCAAAGGGACATTGAAGACTATGTAGGCCGATATGGGAAGGTACAACTTCTGAATGAAAATGGTCAATTAGTTCTGGTATCTGAGGATCCCTATATCATTAAAGAAATTGCCCATAGCAAGGATATTAAGATTTATTTAAAGGGACAAGTTAATGCTTCAAAGCTTCTGGTCGACCCTTCCATGAGAGGACATCTAAAATATGCATTAACGAGAATTGGATTTCCTGTAGAAGATGTTGCCGGTTATATGGAAGGAACATCTTTTGATATATATTTAAAGGATAATACTAATGAAGGGAAAAAACTTCAACTTAGAGATTATCAGAAACAAGCTGTGAGCTCGTTTTATGATGGTGGTTCTAAAAAAGGCGGAAGTGGTGTAATTGTTCTTCCATGTGGTGCAGGCAAGACAATTGTGGGAATGGCTGCCATGGAAAAGATCAAAAGTGAGACATTGATTCTTACAACAAATATTACTGCTTTAAGGCAATGGAAAGAGGAACTTATGGATAAAACCAGTATGACCAGTGAAAATATCGGTGAATACAGCGGGGAGAATAAAGAGATAAAACCTGTAACTATAGCCACATATCAGATATTAACCCATCGGAATGATAAAAATGATAATTTCCCCCACATGGAGCTGTTTAACAAAAAGAATTGGGGATTAATAATATATGATGAAGTACACCTGCTACCCGCACCTGTATTCAGGGTGACAGCAGAATTACAAGCAAAAAGAAGATTAGGGCTTACTGCAACGCTTGTGAGAGAGGATGGACTAGAAGAAGATGTTTTTAGTCTGATTGGACCTAAAAAATATGATATGCCATGGAAGGTGCTCGAAAAACAAGGGTGGATAGCATGTGCTAACTGCACTGAAATAAGGGTACCAATGCCGGAAAGTATAAAAATGGACTATGCAATAAGCGAAAGCCGTACAAAGTTTAGAATTGCCTCTGAAAATTATAAAAAAATTGATATAATTGACAAGCTGCTGGAAAAGCATAGCGAAGATAATGTGCTAATAATTGGGCAATATATTGATCAATTAAATGAAATAGCTAAAAAAATCGGGGTTCCTGTAATTACTGGAAAAACACCAAATCATGAGAGGATGGCTTTGTATGACAATTTTAAAAAAGGTAAAATAAAGAGATTGATTGTTTCAAAAGTTGCAAACTTTGCAATAGATTTACCAGACGCAAATGTGGCGATACAAGTATCCGGAACCTTTGGCTCACGACAAGAGGAAGCCCAGCGCTTAGGCAGAATCCTAAGGCCTAAAACAGGAGAAAATATAGCATTTTTTTATAGTGTAGTGACTAAGGATAGTAGAGAGCAGGATTTTGCAGTGAACAGACAATTATTTTTAACAGAACAGGGATATAAGTATTATATAAAAACAGCAGAAGAGATTGAGGAGTGATACGGGGAATGACTTTAAAGGTTTATCTTGAAAATATGAATGTTACGGATTATGGAAATAATTCGCTCTCGAAACTTATTAAAATAGCAGGTCTTAAGGGAGTTTCAACTAGAAAGGCGGCTATGGTTTCTGCCCTGGACACGTTTTTAAGTGATATATGGAACATACAGCAAACCTGGAAAGCACTAAATAAGTATGAAAAGGAAATCCTAGAAGAGTATATAAGGAGTGGAAGAACTCTCGACAGCGGAGATATGAAAGCAATAATGGAAAAATACGGCAAAGGGGTAAAGTTTTTTTCTGCAACTAAATTAGTTGATTGTTTTAGTGAAAACTCTCCTGCAAAATTGTTTTTTCTTCCCACACATATGCCGGAACAGATATACAACATCCTTAAAGATCTTGTTAAACCTTTAGAAATCAGATTTAACCCTGTTACAGAGATATCTAAGGAAAATGTCTCTTATGAGCTTTTTATTGGAGAACAATTTTACCAGGATTTTGTACAAATGATAAGGCTTGTTAACAGTAACAAATTAAAAACAACAAAAGGCAGCAAATTTCCCACTAAGGCATCCACTGTAAAAATCAATGAAGTGTTAATAAACAAAGAAATCCTTACAGATAGTTATATAGACATTGAGAATATCCGTACTATAGAGCAAACAACCAGAATATACGGAATAATACAGTTGATGTTTGACTCCGGCCTGCTTGAAGAGAAAAATGGGATTTTGGCTTTAGGCCCGGAAGCTGAAAAATTCCTGAAACTTAATTATATTGATAAAAGCAAAGAACTTCTTCATACGTATATAGATTCAAAAAACATAAACGAAATCGAAAGAATCAGCGAAATCAAAGTACGCACATACAGGCAGCCCTATTTTAAAACAAGTAGAGAAACTATTTTAAGATATCTTTCTATGTGTCCTATAGACCAATGGGTTGAAAGATCTGAATTTCTGAAAGTGATTAAAAGAAATAGCAGAAAATTTATTCTGGATGAAACGGGAAATATAGAATCTTATGATGATTATTACAGGTATTATACAGATAGTGATCTTGGTTTCAACGAAATTGAGGGACGGTTTATAGATGTAATGCTTATTGAATATCTTTCAGCATTGGGGATTGTAGATGTTATGCTTGATGAATGGTCCAGCGAATTCTATAATTATTCTTATTTTGTATCTTCATATTTCAAACTAACCCCAATGGGCGCATATATCCTTGGAGTTAATGAGGGATATATTTCGGATAAAGAAATAGACAGTGCAGGATTTGGTTTGATAGTACAACCTAATTATGAGATATTGATTCCTGAGGGTAGCATGAAAGATCTGCATGTCATCTTTTTTGACAGATTTGCTGAGAAAATTTCCGAAGACAAAGTTAATATATACAAACTTTCATTTAAATCAATTATCACTGCACTTGATAATGGTATCGGGGTTGGAGAGATTATTGAATATATTAAGAAATATTGTCAGCATGATATTCCGGAAAATGTCCTTATTACTTTGAATGAATGGGAGCAGGAAAGTAAGAGAATTAGAATAAGGACAGTAACTATCGTTGAAGCTGATAGTAAATATCTGATTGAGGAGCTAAAGGCTTATAAATCTATAAGTGGTAATATTAAAAAAGAATTACCTTTTATATTCGAAATAGAAAACAATGCATCCAATAAGGTTAAGCGTGAAATAGAGAAGAAAAATCATTTTTGTTTATTGGAATAAAAGCAGAAATTTTCTATTTTGGCAGGGTGTATATAATATAATACTAATAACTGCAGTGTTTTGGACAAGGTAAAGTTCAGGGAGAATGGTTACAGGAGTATCCCTTGCAATGAATAAATAGGAAAATTGTCGATGAGGTATAATTATGGTATAATAAGTCCACGAAAGGAGTTGTAAATTATTCCTCAGATTATTCCAATTCGAGATTTAAAAAACACAAGTAAAATATCCCAAATGTGTCAAGAAGCAAAAGAACCTATTTAAACGAGGATGATATTTATTAACTTAGTGAACTACACCGCCGTTTATGGCAAAGAATTTGGAAATACGGATATTTGATTGTAGCTAACCACTGTTATATTAGTTACAATATATAATATCATTTAATATATATCACAAAAGTTAAATTTATAATCCTAATATAGGAGGTATTACCAATGAAATTAACATTTAATGGAACTTCTGCCGCTGAAGGTTTTCCTGCACTATTTTGCGAATGCAGACACTGCCAAAAAGCCAGGGAGCTTGGTGGAAAAAATGTACGTACGAGGACTTCCTGTCTGATTGACGACCAATATCTTATTGACTTCCCGCCGGATACATATATGCATGTTCTGCATGGAAAGCTGAAGCTTTCAAAAATTAAGCACATTATTGTTACACATTCCCATGAAGACCATTTCCAACCTTATGAGCTGCTTATGAGACGTCCGCCTTTTGCTTACCCGGGGGAAGATGAAATTCTTTATGTATACGGGAACGATGGAGTATACGAAAAATTTGTTCAAGCCGGTTGCACCAATGAAAACAACAAAAAATATTTACAATACGTCCATGTTTATCCGGGAAAACAGTTTAAGGCTGGTGAAGCAAATGTGCTTCCTCTCAGAGCGGATCACACTAATGGCAACGAAATTTGCCATATATATATTATTAATATAGGAGAAAAACATCTTCTTTATGGCCATGATACCGGGTATTTTCCTGAAGAAACATGGGAAGCACTTAGAAGTATCAAACTTGATGGTGTGATACTTGATTGTACTTGCGGAACAATTGAATGTGAAAGAGGTCATATGGGTATTACTGCAAATGTTAAAGTTAAAGAACGCCTTATAGAACAAGGCAGCGCAGATGAAAAAACAACATTTATTGTTACTCATTTTTCCCATAACTGTGGACCTTTATATGACGATATGGTTAAGCTTGCAGGAGAAAATGGATTTATTGCAACTTTTGACGGGATGGAAATTAATATATAAAATAATACATAAATAATATATATCAATATATATATCAATAATATGTGATCAATAATATGTGATCAATAATATGCGATCAATAATATGCGATCAACAATATGTGATAAATAATATGCGGTAAATAATATGTGAAATTAATAAAAAAGAATTTACAGAACAACTTGACCTGTCTATAAAAAATGGGGGGGAAGCCCCCCCTGCAAGTGACTTAAGCATTATTTGTCTTACCCTGAGGCATTAACTATCTGACCCTGAAGTATTGGCTATCTCATTCTAAAGCATCAACTAACTTACCCTGAAGCTAAGATTTGTAACCGGTCCCTTTACATTTCCACTATTTACAGCCCAAATAGAGATATCATAGTTGCCGTACGGAGCATCATATGGAATATAGTAATTCAAACTGAACGATGTATCACTTTCCTTTTTTAATACCTCAAATATTCCATACATTGCTACTGAAAGATAAACTCTGCTTATTTCTTCTGTAGCTTCTTCAATGCTGACTTTTAAAGATACTTTTGTACCTGGGGAACCTTCGGCTGGAGTATCAATTGCCTTTAGTTTATAACTGAAATTTGACATTATATTCACCTCCCTTACTCAGTCGTTTTATACTATTTTGCCAACCTGATATGCAAAAACTTAAATTGTAAGTATTTCCTAAAGTATCGGAAAGACTTAGCGGTCAGGGCGTTATAACCATATATTAATTACTTGGGAAATAATCCCTTCATAATCATATTGCATGCATGTTCAGTAATACTATTACGGTCCACAGAGCTGGAATTCATCAGGTAATATTTGCAAATCCCATTAATCATTCCAATAATACCTGCAGCCAACAAATTAAAATCACTGTAACAAATTATTCCTTGCTTATATCCATTCGACAGAAGCTCTGCTAAAAACTCAATATACTTATCTTTAGAATTTTTAATTTCCTTAAGAACGTCATCGTCAATTCCACTTGTTATTTCATTAAGAACTATGTTTGCTAATTCATAATAGTCCAGATAGTAGTCAATATTTGTTTTAATCATGGATTTTATAATATTTTCAATGGAATCATCAGAACTATTAGCTAAACTAATAAGGTCCTTTACTAAATAATCAATTCCCTCTACAACAACGGTTCTGAAGAGTTCGGACTTGTTTTTAAAGTAATAATATAAAGTTCCTTTTGCTACACCGGCTTCTACAGCTATTTCATCCATAGAAGCTTTATAAAAGCCTTTTCTGCTGAATATACTTCCTGCTGCATTTATAATTTCATTTCTCACTTTGATACCTATCTCCATTCTAAAAAAATCTTTAATGTAAATATTGAATATAAAACAAATAAAGTTTCAACATAATTTGTTATACTGACTGGTCAGTACAATATTATCAGAATGAATAAAATAAGTCAAGGGTTTTTACAGTTTCCTACGGTTTTCTAAAAATTCATAAATAGCGGATCTACACCACACTTTTCATAAATGTAACCGGCTTTAAATACAATAATTTCGATAATTCTCTATATACTTATGGAATATTACGATAACATCTAATATAATATGTATATTGATAAAAATTGGGTGCGAGTTATCCAAGGGAGGTTTTAATTATGTTTTGTCCAAAATGTGGCGCACAATTATCCGATGCCGCGAAATTCTGTAACAAGTGTGGTTCTAAATTAGAGAAGAATGGGTCTAATCTTAATATTGAGCAAAATTCAGGACAAACTACAGGGCAATATTCAGGACAAACTACAGGACAATATGCAGGCCAAACGGCTGAACAAAGCAGTTATGCTTCACCTGTTCAAACTGAATTGAATTACAAGATTTTTGGAGATAACATGCCTGCAGTTTCGATAAGGCTAAACAGGGGAGAAAGTATTTTTACCCAGTCCGGTGGGATGGTGTGGATGGATAGCGGTATAACTATGATAACAAATATGCAGGGCGGGTTCATGAAAGGGCTTGGACGCATGTTTAGCGGAGAATCTCTTTTTATGGCTACATATACCTCAAATGCTCCAAATCAGGAAATAGTTATTGCAAGCACATTCCCAGGTCATATAGTTGATATTGATGTTGGCAGAACTCCTATTATAGCACAGCGGGGAGCGTTTTTATGTGCACAGCCAAGTGTTTCGATTAACGCATATGTTGTTAAAAATATGGGTGCTGGTTTCTTCGGTGGGGAAGGTTTTGTACTTCAAAGAATAACTGGTACAGGCATGGTATTCCTAGAAGTAGATGGCAGTTTAGTAGAACGAACTCTTGCAAATGGCGAGACTATCAAAGTGGATACAGGTAATGTGGCAGCATTCGAGGAGAGTGTGCAATATCAGGTGGAAATGGTTAAGGGTTTTAAAAATGTATTGTTTGGCGGGGAGGGGTTGTTTTTAACTACATTGAGAGGACCTGGGAAGGTTTGGCTGCAGACTATGACTATGCCCAGCTTTGCAAAACAAATCATACCGTTTTTACCGAAATCGTCCAATTGATTTAGTTAAATTATTTGCTTGATCAATTTAATAATCAAATCAACAAATTAACTAGCTAAACTGGTGTGCGCTGTACTGCGTACTGTAACACGTACTGTAACGCGTGCTGTATTGCGTACTGTACTGCGTAATGTACAGCAGAAATTGCCGCAGTACAGTACGAAGCAACAGTGAGTGGCAGCCCTTTAATTTGTATTGCTTTCATGTTAAGATGTTCATACCTGCCTGCTAAACATCCTGCTCAATTTATAAAGCCTTTCCCCAGCATACTCAAAGAAATTATAATAGGATTCACAATAGTAATTGAGTACCGGCAATCCATCGCTAAAAGGTTCCCTTGTCCTTCGGCATCCTCCCCTGCAGAAATTAAACCATTTACACTCTTTGCATTTATCATCGACATGCATAGATACCTCAATGAATCTTTTCCCTGTATCAGTATTTAACAGCTCATGAAAGTCATTTTCCTTTATATTTCCCAGTTTCCACTGATCTGTTACATAAAAATCACAAGGATAAACCCCTCCATCGGCTTCTATTACAAAATAGCACTGGCACCTGCCCATCATGCCGCATGTTTCAGGGGGATGACCCATCATCATTCCTACCAGGTTGTCAAAATAACGGATACTGACTATTTCACCTTTTGTAATATCATTATACCAGAGATCAAAAAGGCCTTTGAGAAAATTGGAGTACATCAACGGCGTAAGAGAATAAGAATGTCCCCCCGGTTTCTCATCAAGAGGGTCAAGGCATTGAATAAACTGCAAATATTTGAAATTATATTTTTTGAAGAAATTGTATACTTTGTTTGTATGCCTTGCAACTGAATTATTTACTACACTTAATATATTATACTGAACGCCATATTTATTGAATATATTTACAGTATTCATGATTTTTGAAAAAGTCCCGTCAAGTGTATGGTTAACCCTGTTTACATCGTTTATTTCCTTTGGCCCATCAAGTGATAACCCTACCAAAAAGTTATTTTTAAAAAGAAAATCTGCCCATTGCTCATCTATTAGAGTTCCATTTGTCTGAATAGCAAAATGCACACCAATTTTCTTTGTATTATATTTATTTACAAGCTCTACAAAGCTTTTGTAGAATTCAAGCCCGGCAAGGGTGGGTTCACCTCCCTGAAAAGCAAAGGTGCACATATTTTCTGCATAATCAAAAGACTTTCTTATAAGTAATTCAGCTGTTTCTATATTCATCATACCATACGACGCTATTGAACGATTTTCGGCAATAGAATGGTAAAAGCAGTATTTACATCGCAGATTACAACTACTTGATGCGGGTTTTATCAGTAAACTTAGTGGCGGCATTTGTAAAATCCTCCTGGTAAAATATAAGTAAAACATAGGGACTAAGGAACATAGGGACTGTTATTATTTCGTTTCAGTCTGCAGTTGATGCATGAGGGCAAACAAGCTGCCTCCATGGCTGAACCGCTTATATAACTAGACTGTCCCTATTGCTATTGTACTATTTTTCTATTATTCCAGCACCAAATTGCCAAAAAATTCGGATCTATGAAAATCTGGAGTTATTATTGTTATAGGATTCCAGCACCCATAATGTGGGAACCCGGTTTCATCTCCACACTTATATAGATTGGCTTCAAGTCTGCATCCAGGTTTAAAATTCAACTTTCCAAAGTGTTCTTCAAGAAATGTGAATGGTATGGAGTATTGTGCTGTCCAGAATTCCCCATTGTAGTTGGCGAGATTCTCTTTTGTAACAGATGTTTTAATGTTGAAGAATTCCCGGAAATTATCTATTACAAATCTTTTTCTTCCGTGCCTGTTGATTCCTAAACCTAGAAGAAGGGTACCTGCAGCATTCATCTCAAAATTGAAATACCTGTCATCTTTATCCGGATTGGGGTTTATGAAAAATTCAACGCAGCTATCTTTATATACATCTTCATCCATATTAAAATATTTAACTTTAATTTCCTTTTCAAAAGACTTGAATAAAATGTGGAAATGAGTATCAGTGTAAAATAATTTAGCCATTGTTTTTGGCTTATAGCCATTATCTTCCCAAAGAAAGCAGTCGATATTTATTTCTTCTATGCTGTCCCATGCTTTTTCTATTGGTGTAACATTAAGCTCAATTTTTTTAACAGTATATGTTTTTTTCATAAATGTCTATCCTCCTGCCTAGATTTTTATTTATTTCCCACTCTTCAATAATACATTTCCGAGGGAAAAGGGTCAAGTGCCAGGAACGACCTTTAGATACTTATTCTAAATACTTCCACAAAAAAGGTTCCGCCGAAAAATTTCAAACAAAAAATTTCCCCCTTCTTCTATTAAGTTTAAATTCCTTTAAATATCTCCTGTTTTCTTAGTTTTGC
>DAOSDD010000128.1:0-12339 GCA_035362115.1 Clostridiales bacterium
TTATAGGTTCTCTAATTGCTTATCAATAACTTCGAGGCGGTTTTGTAATATATCTTTTTGCTCGTGAAGCAACTCTTTTTGTATTTTTGAAGATACCTCATTAATTGCAAAACCTCTACCAAAACTACGTCCAAAACCGCGTCTACATGCAAGTCCTAATCCCATTCCGAGACCAGCTCCATGCTTTACTACATTAGCACCTGTGCAAAGTCCTAAACCTCTTCCAGTCATTGATTCAGCACCAATTAGTCCGGTTCCATCTCTTCTAGGCATACCATTCACCTCCTTATAGTTTATGACATATGCCATTTTCAATTCTTATTATACTCTATTTCTGACATATGTCAATAACTTTTATGGGAATTTTTTTCACATCAAAGAGACCGCCGATCATATGTATAAAACAATAGTAAACCCCTTACTTATATAGTTCCTTGAATAAAAACCATGTTTCTTCATTTTTACTGGCAACGAACAATCATGAAATGGACAATGCTCAGGTGGTTCTGGAAATATATCGCTGTTTCTGCTTGAAAAATCTTCAGGTAAATGATTACTAAAAAAACAATTTGCATTATGATGCACCTCCTAACGGAAATTATGCCCATAAGGAGAATGCTACCATAGCGTGAAAAAATATTTCCACAATACGATAGTATTAAATGCTTTATCACATTATTTAATTTGAGAAAAAAAGCCTCTTTTCTTAAATTTTAAAATGAGAATTTACATTATATCTCAAAAGTCAACCGTGGTTCAATCGCAAAGTAGGTAGAGATAGGAAATTTTCTGGCGATGTGTTGCTCATCCGAACAATTCTATGAACTCTTCCTGCGTTGAACTTCCTCAAAAATTTCTTTACTAATAATGGCCTCATGATTATTTTCAATATGCGATTGAATTCATCTCTGTTATCAAACCGGGTACCAGATGCTTGTTCAAAATAAATGCCTGCAAGTATCCAACCATCATGATTGTTAATATAATCTGTATAATATTGGATTAATGCATTTAGACTACTTTGCTGTTCTTCATATACCGTACTAACGCGACAATAAGCAGCAACACGTAAAATTTCTTTTTTTATGGACGGTATCTTATTCGACAAGAAAATGTAGCTTTTAATATGGAAAGTCAGGTCAAAAAAGATGCCATTGTTGAAATATGCCTTTAGTCATCATAATGAGCTTTGCATTGAACAATTACTATCTGGTCACACTCGACCTTATATACGATTCTGTTCCCTTCATCAATACGTCTGCTCCAATACCCTTGCCGTTTGTGTTTCAGTGGCTCCGGTTTTCCTATACCAGAGAATGGATCCCGGTTAATATCCTTCAAAATTTCGTTGATACGCTTCAAAGTTTTTTTATCCTGCGTCTGCCAGTAAATATAATCTTCCCAAGCTTCATCTGTCCATGCCTTTTTCATAATCAATCCTCTATCAGTTCGTGTACTGTTACCTGACCTGCCTCGGCATGCTTAATCGAACTTTCAAGCCTTGCTTGGTTTTTTTCACTGTAAAAAGGGTCGTAAATTTCAAATGGAATTTTACCCTGGCGCAGAGCTTGGCGTGCAAATATATTGAATGCTGTGGAAAGATTCATACCAAAATCGTTAAACAACTTTTCAGCATTTTCTTTTACTTCCCGGTCAAGTCGTATTGTTACATTAATTGTTTTAGCCACAAAAACCACCTCCATCTTTAACTGTAAATTAATTATACCATAATATATCGTGCGTTTCAAGTAATATGCACTATATTCGCTACCTTTCTTGCCTTCAGAAATTATATACTAACCACTATATTTTGTATTAGATAAGGCTGTTCATTGAACAGGTTGGCAATATTTACCATATAAAAATGAAAGAAGCCAAACGCATCAGCAATCGACTTCTTTCGACAAAATTTTGGTGGAGCATAGGGGACTTGAACCCCTGACCCCCACACTGCCAGTGTGGTGCGCTCCCAACTGCGCTAATGCCCCATATTTCCCATTAAATGCTATATTTATTAACATATAGTCAACAATATTAAAAGCAGGATTTGTTAATTCAATTCCTGCTATATTATAATATAAATACTTGCATTTGACAAGACCTATTTTTCCCGGGCTTTTTCCCATTTTTTCCAGGTTTTTTAAGTTTTCGCATTTTAATTTCTTGGAGTATAGGAATTTATAAATCTCATATAAAATTCATAAACATCAATATTTATTTCTTGTAATAATTTTGCCAATTATTTTTTTGCCAAACACTAATACTAATGCTATAATAGCTTATAATATCCTGTAATGTTGGATTATATATACATATACACTATTATTGTGTTGGGAGTGTTTGAATTGCCATTAGACGGAATTGTTGCCGATTGTATAGTGCTTGAACTAGAGAATACACTTACCGGTGGAAGGATTGATAAAATATTCCAGCCCGAACCGGATGAAATAGTTATATATATTAGAGCCAGGGGGGTAAACAACAAGCTTTTACTAAGTGCTAACCCCAATTACCCAAGGATACACTTAACAGAGGTTTCTAAAAATAATCCATCGAATCCTCCTGTTTTTTGCATGCTTTTGAGAAAACATTTATCAGGTGGTAAGGTACTTGGATTTGACTTTCACAACTATGAAAGAATTATATCAATAAATATTGAGTCAATAAATGAGCTTGGCGATTTGTCTGCAAAGAAGCTGATTATCGAAATTATGGGACGTCACAGCAATATAATTCTTGTGAATGAAAACGGAAAAATAATTGACTCAATTAAGCATGTAAGTAGTGATATGAGCAGAGTAAGAGAGGTTATGCCTGCCAGGGAATATGTATTGCCTCCCGGTCAGGATAAAATCAATCCTTTGAATTTGGATATGTATGCTCTCTTTGGTAATGAATCTACCGGGTTATATAAATCTGCCGGGTTATCTGTTGAAAAGTATCTTCTAAATACTATAAAAGGATTCAGCCCTTTTCTGTGCAGAGAAATATGTCTTGGGGCAGGTATTAATGGCAAACAGTCCCTTTCAGAAGTAGTTGAGAATTCTGGTGCATTTTCCGCTATAAAAGATGCAATCAGTGCGGCTATATTAAGAATAAGAGGTAGGGATTACAGGCCTTATATTGTTTTTCAAGATAATAAACTGGATATACCATTGGATTTTCACTGTCTCCCTTTAAATAAATCTATAAATAAACCTGCAACAGTTGAATATTTTAGCTCTATTAGCCAGGTTTTAGATGTTTTTTACTCAAAAAAGGATTTTGGTGAAAAACTAAATCATAAGAAATCAGTTTTGATCAGAGTCCTTGATACTCACCTTGATAGATGCAATAAAAAGCTTGCTCTGCAGCAGGAATCTCTCAGGGAAGTATCTGACAGGGAAAAGCTTAAGCTTTATGGTGAGCTTCTTACTGCTTTCATATATTCTATTCCTCACAATTCAAAGAAGGTTTCTTTGCCCAATTATTACAATCAGGATAATGAGTATATCGATATACCTTTGAATGAATACAAAACACCGCAGGAAAATGCTCAAATATATTTTAAGCGTTATGCTAAAGCGAAAAGCACTTTCGAACATGCATCAATACAAGTGAAGGAGACTATTGAAGAAATTGAATATTTGGAATGTGTTTATCACCTTCTTGTAAACTGTACAGCTTTTAAGGAAATAGATGAAATAAGAGATGAACTTGTGGAGCAGGAATATTTAACCTCAAAGGGCAAAACAAGAAAAGGAAATGCCTCGCAAGGAAACACTGCACACAAAAGGCTGTCGGGACAATCATCAAAAACTTCGGCTATGTCTTCCCCCCTGCACTATAAGTCTTCTGATGACTTTGATATTTATGTTGGAAAAAATAACAAGCAAAATGATTTTCTCACTTTTAAATTTGCATCTTCCAGGGATATCTGGCTTCATACCCGGAATATTCCGGGCTCCCATACAATTATTAGATGCCAGAATAAGGATATTCCAGATGCCACTCTTGAAGAAGCTGCCATGCTTGCAGCTCTGCATAGCAAAGCAGGTAAGTCTTCCAAGGTTCCGGTAGACTATACTAACGTAAAATACGTGAGAAAGCCATCTGGTGCAAAACCCGGTATGGTAATTTACGAAAACTTTAAAACATATATTGTTACGCCTGATGAAAAGCTAGCTGAGAAGATGGCCGTAAAACCAGCTCAGTAGATTGAAAAGTAGATGGAGGAGTTGATTGAAGTGTAGTATCATATTCACTATAGCAAATTAAATTTGATATAATTGATATAAATAGATAGCAGTATTAAATAAAGCAAATAAAGCTATTTTATAGATAACACACAAAAGAAACTTCATTATAAAAGTTTTGTGTGCTTATGTTACCTTAGTGAATACGCAAAAATTTAATTTGTTCCTTGTAGAATCATTTTTGCGTTATATATAGCAAAATAAATAATTTATTGAGATGGAGTGATTAACAATGAACATGATTTCTGAGAAAATTGCACACAATCTGGGTAGTTCTTCATGGATTAGAGCCATGTTTGAAGAAGGTGAAAAGCTTCGTAAAATTTATGGGCCTGATAAGGTTTATGATTTTAGCATAGGAAACCCTGAGACAGAACCGCCTGCAGGAGTTAAAAAAGCTCTTGAATCTATAGTTTCAGGTAATAAAACAGGAGTTCACCGTTATATGAGTAATGCAGGCTATCCTGATGTGAGAGAAAAAGTTGCACAGTATATTAATAAAGAAAAGGGTTCCTCCCTTACTGCAGATAATATTATTATGACCTGTGGTGCTGCCGGAGCTCTGAATGTGGTACTTAAAACTATTCTTAACCCAGGTGAAGAAGTAATCGTATTTTCTCCATATTTTGTTGAATATCTTTTTTATATTGATAATCATGGGGGCAAACCGGTTGTTGTTCCTACTGTCAGCGATACTTTTGAGCCTGACATTGATGCCTTTGAAAAGCAAATTAATTCCAGAACAAAAGCTGTTATTATAAACTCACCAAACAATCCCACAGGAATCATATATAGTGAGAAAATGCTCATGAAGATGGCAGAGGTTATAAACAAAAAAGAAAAAGACTTTAATTCAACCATCTTTTTAATTGCAGATGAGCCTTATGACAAAATAGTTTATGATGAAGCAACAGTACCAAGTGTGCTTAAAATATTTAAGAACTCGATTATTGTTAATTCTTTCAGCAAGTCTCTTGCACTTCCGGGTGAGCGTATAGGGTATATTGCTGCAAACAGCTTAATTGATAATATTAGCTTGCTAATGAGCGGTTTTGTATTTGCCAATCGTACTCTCGGGTTTGTAAACGCACCTGCTATTTTTCAAAAGGTAATTGCTGATTCTTTAGATCAGGCGGTGGAAGTTGACGGTTACAAAAAAAGAAGAGATGTTTTGTATAATGGTCTGATTGACCTTGGTTTCCAATGTGTTAAACCTGAAGGTGCTTTCTACCTTTTCCCTAAAGCTCTTATTGACGATGATGTTGAGTTTGCAAAGAAGGCAGTGAAGCACAATTTGCTTGTTGTACCAGGGACAGGTTTCGGTTACCCCGGTTACTTCAGACTTTCTTACTGTATCAGTTTAAAAACAATTGAGAATTCTTTACCAGCTTTCAAAGCATTAGTTGAGGAGTTCAAGTAGACAATCAAGCAGGGACTGTTTTTGGTAACAAAAAGAGACGGTTCCTGCTTGTCATGGGTTTTCAGAAATATGGCAAAAAAGTAGACTGCACGAGCCCTCTTTTCCGAGCAGACTCCCTGGTTTTTTTAATCCTTTGCCAATATCACCAAAAGCAGGCCGCTTGTAATTGATATTTCAGCATATTCATCACTAAACTCATTGCTGATGCCCCTAGTAGGTCCTATTTCCATTTTCGCATTACTCAATGGATAATAGAGACCGGATGTAGTAATTCCTTCTACCATTTCACTTAAAGGAAGCAGGGATACTTTAATCCCATCCTCTCTTTTTAGACACATCTTATTATCTATAAGAGTAATCCGGTTGTATTCATTGATTATCCAACCTTCAACACCTTTATTAAGCATCTTCTTTAAGAGAAATATGTTTGCTAGTGTATGGTCAAATCGAGTACCTATGCCGCCTATAATTGTCACTTCCCGACATCCCGCATTTACGGCATAATCTACCGCCAATTCAGTATCGGTTTCATCTTTTTCCCGGGGGAATTCTTTAATTTCAACTCCTAGGTCTGAAAAATAGTTATAGTCCTCTAAATCAATAGAGTCAAAGTCGCCTAGCAATAAGTGGGGTGTTGCCCCCATTTTTCTAATATGTGAAGCACCCCCATCAACACAAATAATAAAGTCTGAATCTTTTATATAGCTACTATAAAAAGAGTAATCTTCATATTTTCCGCTGCATACTATTAATGCTTTTAGTTCCTTTTTCATACATATAGCTCCTATCAGTGTCTGAATCAGCGCAAGTCACAACAGGAAGACAGTTCTTCTGTGCTAGTATTTCTTGCTTCTGTTGTGTTTTAGAACAAGAGAACCTTACCCTTACCTCTTATATCCTTACCCTTATCCTCTTATCCCCTTCCTCTTATCCTCTTATCCCCTTACTCTTTACATTTATCTCCTTATTCTGCTTACGCCCTTTATGTCACCTATTCTACCCTTTATAAGCCATGTTTTTTAAGTCGCTGATTATTTTTTCCGTGTTTTCTGCTTTGTAAACTGTGGATCCTGCCACGATAACATTGGCCCCTGCTTCGGTAACTCTGTAAATATTGCTTAAATCGATACCGCCATCTACTTCTATGTCAGTATTAAGTCCTTTTTGTTTAGTAAGCTTCCTTAATTGCCTGACTTTTTCCGTAACAGCGTCAATATAGGATTGCCCGCCGAATCCTGGGTTTACAGTCATTAAAAGGACCATGTCAACATCATCAAGTATCCATTCAATTGCTGAAAGTGATGTAGCAGGATTTAGAGCTACTGACGCCTTTATGCCTTTCTTTTTTATGCTTTGAATGGTACGATGCAAATGGTAGCAGCACTCTGCATGCACAGATATTATATCAGCACCTGCTGCTGCAAAATCATCAATGTATTTATCCGGATCCGTTATCATTAAATGAACGTCCAGTTCCAGTCCTGTAACAGGTCTCAGGCATTTAACTACGGGTGGCCCCATAGTAATATTAGGAACAAAATGTCCATCCATAACATCAATATGTATTAAATCTGCTCCCGCTTTCTCCACTTTTTTTATCTCTTCACCCAATTTGGAGAAATCTGAAGCAAGTAATGATGGTGCAATTTTGATCATATATAAACACTCTCCCTTATGTTAAAAAGTTTTGTTCTGCTTTAGGGCATTATATAGTAAAATATACCGCTGATACCTCTGAAAGTCAAACTTTCCGGAATTTACACTTTCTTTTACCAGGCAGCCTGGTTCAGCTATATGGCTGCAGCCCCGAAATCTGCACATGCAGGAAAATTCATGAAATTCAGGATAATAGAATTGAAGCTCTTCAGGCTTAGTGTCAGGAAGGTCAAGCAAACTGAAACCCGGAGTATCTACAATGTATCCTCCGGAATCCAGTTCAAACAACTGTGCATGTCTCGTTGTATGACGTCCCCTCATTATTTTCCCACTTATGTCCCCCGTTTCCATAGATAAGGATCCGGTTATTTTATTTAGGATTGTGGATTTTCCAACACCGGACTGACCTGCCATTACTGATACTCTTCCTTTCAGTTTCGAAATCAGGCAGTCATAGCCGGTATCAGTTTTTGAACTGACAGGAACAACAAAATAGCCGGCCTTTTCATAAGCTGCTATTATACTGCCGTATTTCATTACAGGGTCAAGGTCGATTTTATTTATGCATATAAAAACGTCCAGGTCTTTCCTACTGGCAGTTATTAAAAGCTTATCTAAAAGCAGCAGGTCAGGGTCAGGAGAGCAGGCTGCGATTACAGCTATAACCTGATCAACATTTGCAACTGCAGGCCGCGCCAAAACAGATTTTCTGAGCAAAATTTCATCTATAAAACCCTTTTCTCCATTTTCATCAGTTACAGTAAATAACACTCTATCACCGGGGAGAGGCGTCATACCATCTTTTCTAAAGACACCCCTGGCTTTGCATTCGTATGTTTTATAATCTACATTCATACCTGAACTCTTATCCAAGTTCCTATCCAAGCTCTTATCTAAGTTTTTATCAGCTTCCTTATTATCAGCTTCCTTATTATCGGATTTTACATAGTAAAAACCACCAACACCTTTTAATATTGTACCTGTTATTATAATCCCTCCATGTGCCTTGCGTTACCCAAACTATAGTGTATTATGCCAATATATATTTATGTGTATTTTACTGAGTAAACCTAAACTTCACTTTATTCTAAAGCTGACCATTCAAGGGTTATTTCCATATATATCCCATCATTAATCAGTACCCTCAGCTTCGTGCTTCCATTTTCTGGCACAGGGATATCTTCTATAGTAATAGGGAAATAACCTTTTTCAACATTTCTTTCATATATAATTCTTGTCTCACCGGTGTTTGATGGTGTAATTTGAGCTACAACTTTCACATAATCAGCATAGCGCTCCGGTTCATTAAGTTTTACAGGTATACTCACATATTTTGCTTGCTCAAAGTACAGATTAACTGCTGTTTCCTCATCAACCAATTCTCCCGCTGCAGGTTCCTGTTTGATTATTTTTGAGCTTCCTGGACTTCTTCCTTCAGGGTATAATTCCCCCACATTCAGATTATGCTCTTCCAGAATAACCTGGGCTTCTGAATATGTTCTGTCCGAAAGTTCAGGTACTGCAACTTTTTTTATATCCGGGCCTAAGCTTTTATATATAATAACTTCAGTTTCCGGTTTTACTTCTTCACCTGTATCCGGATATGTCCCTATAACATGGTCAACAGGAAAAACATCACTATATTCTTCTACAACTTTGGGTTTAAGGTTTAACTGCTGCAAGTCAATTTCCGCCTTCCTGCATTCCTTACCTGCAAGATCAGAAGGGATTTTCACCAATTCCGGGCCTTTACTTATGTAGAACTCTATTGTCTTATACCCTTCCATTTTAAACTCTGTTCCGGCCTCTACACTTTGTTTTATAATTATATTTTTCTCAACAGTATCGTCATATATCCAGTGTTCTATTACATCAAAGTTTGCACTTTTAAGTTCATTTTCAACATCATTAAAGTTGCTGTTAACATAGCTTTTTATAATAAATTTTCTTGACTCCGGTGACATTGACGTAACTATAACACTATATCCAATATATGAAAATACGCTTATTACTATAACAGATATTATTACAGCAAGCCAGACACTTGCCTTGTCTCCCTTTTTTGGCTTTTGAGCTTGCTTTCTTCTTTTGTTCCCTTTAATATCATACTCCTCCTCTTTTATAAGTTCAAATTCATCTATGGCTTTCATTTTCCTTGTAGGATTTGTATATACATCTTCATACTCTGCGAAGTTCCCATTTGGCTCTTTTAAAACCCTGTAAAGGTCTTCAAGCATTTCGGAAGCTGTCTGATACCGTAAACTCTGATCCTTTTTTATTGCCTTCATAACTATATTATTAAGGGCTTTTGGTATTTCCTTCTTCAATTCAATAGGTTGAAGGGGTTTATCCTGTATATGCTTCAATGCAACAGCTACAGGGGTTTCACCAACAAAAGGCATCTTTCCTGTTATCATTTCATAAATAACTATTCCCAGAGAATACAAGTCTGATTTTTCATCAATATATCCTCCTCTTGCCTGTTCCGGAGAAAAATAGTGAACTGAACCTATGGTACTTCCAACTATAGTTATAGTTGACGATGTTACAGCTCTGGCAATACCGAAATCCGTTACCTTTGCTATTCCATCTTTAGTCATAAGTATATTCTGTGGTTTAATATCCCTGTGAATAATTTGCTTGCTATGTGCATGCTCAATGGCGGAACAAATCTGTATAGCAATTTTTACTGCTTCTTTCCACTCAATTGAACCTTTGTCGGCTATATACTCTTTCAAAGTTAAACCTTCAACATATTCCATAACTATATAAAAAGTATTGTTCTGATTACCTACATCATATATGGAAACTATATTGGGATGAGACAAGCTGGCTGCTGACTGTGCTTCTACCTCAAATCTTTTTACGAATTCCTCATCTCCGGTAAATTCATCTCTTAGAATTTTTACAGCCACATACCGGTTAAGGAGTCTGCATCTAGCTTTATAAACAAGAGCCATCCCCCCTCCACCGATTTTTTCTATTAGTTCATACCTGTTTCCAAGTACATTTGATTCCATGGTTACACCTCTTATAATTCTAGACTCGGATTATACATAGTGTGATATTATCATTCCCGCCGCTCTTATTAGCCTTCTCAACCAGTTCAGCACATGCAGACTGCGGATCATCACTTTGTATGATAATGCTTTTAATTATATCATCAGAAAGCATATTTGTAAGGCCATCAGTACAAAGTACAAAAGTATCATCTGTATGTATATCGTATGTATATATATCTGCTTCTACATCCTCAAAGCATCCAATCGCCCGGGTAATTACATGCTTCTGCGGGTGATTTTCGGCTTCAACTCTTGATAAAGAGCCATTCTTAATAAGCTCTTCAACATACGAATGATCAGTTGTAAGCTGTTGTATTCCATTATTTCTTATTACATATACCCTGCTATCTCCAACATGGCCTATATACACCCTTTCAGCGAAAAAAACCGCTATTATCAATGTTGTCCCCATACCTGAAAATGGTCCTGGAGCATTGGATTTTTTAAATATAATATCATTTGCTTCTTTTATTGTGCTTATTAAAAATTGGCACACTCCATCTTCTGAAAAATCCTTTTCAGCTTCATTAATTTTCTCACTAATATATTCTACAGCCATTCTGCTGGCAACTTCCCCGGCATTGTGACCACCCATGCCGTCAGCGATTATGAATGCTGCCTTCATTTTTGAAGACCCGAAAATTACATTACAAGAGTCTTCATTAATTTCTCTAACCATACCCTTATGGCTTTTTATACCATACATCACAAAACCACCGCCCAAGTGAAAGCTAATTACCATTATTGGTCATTGCATTTTTATCTTCAATAACGTTTCTACGCAATTGGCCACATGCGGCATTTATGTCAGTACCCAGTTCCCGCCTGATAGTAACTGCTATATTATAGTTTTCAAGATATCTCATAAACATTTCTGCTTTTTGTCTGTTAACCGGTCTTAAACCTGTACCCTCGACTTTATTTAAAGGGATCAAGTTAACATGGCATAACATGCCTTTTATCTTTCGTGCCAGTTCCAATGCATCCCCTTCAGAATCATTGAAACCATCAACGAGGGCGTATTCAAAAGTAACTCTCCTCTTAGTTGTCTCTGTATATATCTTACATGCTTCAACTATTTTGTCAATAGAATAGATTTTACCAATTGGCATTATTTGCTGTCTTTTTATATCGTTTGGAGCATGCAGTGATATAGAAAGATTTATGGGAATTTGCTCTTTAGCAAGGGCTAGTATTCGCGGTACAAGGCCGCATGTTGAAATGGTAATATGTCTATAGCCAAGGTTAAGACCTTCAGGCAAATTAGCCTGCCTTATAAATTTCATCACATTGTCGTAATTGTCAAAAGGCTCACCTATCCCCATTATTACAACATTTCCTATGCGAGACCCGCAATCTTTTTGAATTGACAGTATCTGATCAAGCATTTCACCTGAAGAGAGATTACGGACTAGTCCCAACCCCGTAGATGCACAAAATCTGCAGCCCATCCTGCAGCCAACCTGGGATGATATGCATGCAGACAAACCATATTTATATACCATTAGAACGCTCTCAATAATATTCCCATCAGAAAGCCTGAATATATACTTTGTAGTTCCATCTATTTCTGATTGAGCTTTCCGATATACTTCCAGCCTTCCGATACATGCTGATTTTTTCAGCATATTTCTAAAGTCTTTTGAAAGATCCGTCATTTCATTAAAATCTTTTATTCCCGCTGAAAGCCAGCGTGTAATCTGTTTTGTTCTAAAGCTTTCCTGCCCCAGATTTGAAAGGAATACCTTAAGTTCTTCAATTGAAAGGCTGAGAAGATCCGGTTTTTCATCCATATTTCCTTATTCATTCTCCTTATCTTTATTCCTGCGCAGATTTCTGCACTAAATCATCCTTTTCTCATTAATTTTGCTATAAAAAACCCGTCTATTCCCTCTACATTGGGAAATAGCTGGACATATCCTTCGCCGGCTGTTTCCTTTATTAACCCCTTTGGAAGCAGAGTTTC
>DAOSDD010000129.1:0-12208 GCA_035362115.1 Clostridiales bacterium
GTGATGCAGGCAAATACAAATGTATTTTTAAGTGCCGTAAGAAATATAGCATCATCCATGAATAGTAATTTGTAATTGTTTAAACCTATCCATCTGGGTTTCTGGAGCATATTGTAATTGGTAAAACTGGTGCCCAGTGCTACAAACACCGGGATTACTATAAAAATAAGGAGTAAAACCAGGAAGGGCAGCATAAACAGATAACCTATTCCGTCCCTTCTCCACCAATATAATAACCTTGCTTTCATCTTAATTCCTCCTATCCTATGATCATCTCTAGTTAGTAATAATTCCATATTCTTCCTGTTTCATCCGCAATTCCCGGTTTATTTCTTCTACTGCCTTTTCAATAGCATCCCGCACTGGTACACCGCCTATTACAACACTATTCCATGCATTTCCAATATGTCTTCCTGTAAAATACCCGCCTAGGATTACCGGTATTTCCTTTGCCCATTTCCATTGTTCCTGTATAACGTCCAGGTCTTCTTTTTTCCATGCCAGACTTGTAAAAGCATTCACATTGGCAGTATTCCAACGTGCTTCTACTCCAATAAGAGCCTCAAGTTCTCTTGCAAATCTGGTCTGAACAGGAGTGCTCATCCACCATTTTAAGAATTTCCAGGTTTCTTCAGGATTCTTTGTCTGTTTTATAATAATTCCGCATTGTCCTGCTAATGCACCGTTTGACCGATCAACTATACCATCCGGACGAAGAGTACCCGGTAAAGGTGCAATACCCCATCTACCCGCCAGTTCAGGAGCCGCTACAGACAGCTGCATATAAAGACCATAGCTTCCTATTCCAACAGGCATCTCTCCTGTTCTCATGCGGTTAAAGAAACTAGCAGATACAGGCACTGCATAATGGGTGTACAACTCTGTATATTCTCTGAAAGCCCGGAAAGCTTCCGGCCTATCCAGAGCAGATTTAAGCCCGTCAGGAGTATAATACTCTCCTCCATTCTGAAATATAAAATGAGTGAAATCCGCAGGATAGTAAAATTGTAGTCCGTTTTGGTAAAGAACCGGAAGCACATGGCTGTAAAGATCCTCCCTTGTATCAGGAAGTTTTAATCCCAGTTCACCTGCAATATCCTTCCGATAAAACATTACAGTAAAATCCATTGTTTCAGGTATAGCGTAAATGCCTTCTCTGTACTTATATGGAATAAATATGTTTGGTATAAACCAGTCTGATACTTCACTAAAATCTTGAAACTGTCCAAGATCCAATACAGCATCTCTTATGGCAAATTCAACGGGAGAATTGGAACCGACTCCCAGAGCTGCATCAGGAGCCTTACCCGAGTTTATGGAGAGCAATAATGCATTAACGCTTCCTGCTTGAAGCTGACTTGGAGGAAACACATTTATATTTACCTTTATACCTGTATCAGGTGTAAAATCTTCATCTGCCATTTCCTTTATTAATTCCGCCCATTCAGTTCCTCTGGCAACCCATACATTAATTGTCTTGTTTATCTCCATATCATTACTTATTGTACTGCCAATGTTATCGTAATCTTTTTTAAATGATATTAAGAAGTTGGCAAAAGTAAAGTAAAGTTTCTGGAATATGTTAGATTGCTTGTTTTTCCATATTTCATCCGGTGAACCTGCAAGAAAATAGTCAATGAGCAAAGGCTGGTTCTGCAGACTTAAATACCAGTTCCCGAAATTGGTTTGAGCACTATTAAGATCATTTATCCTTTTTGCAATACTGAAAGGGTCTTTGACCATACCTTCCAACTGGCTTTTTATAGTCAGCATATTGCTTGCCATGGCAGGTAATTTCTCCGATATATCTTTCATCATATCATGTTTTTTCTGCAGGCTTTGGACTAATGTTTCTATGTCATTTTTTAAATTTGGAATGGTTTTAAAAAAATCATAATCATAATTGGGGTCAGGATTACTTCCTGTAACCTTGATAATATCACGCAATATATTTGAAAGAAGAATAGAATCCTCATTAAGTGAATATATAACAGGAGTTAAGGAACCTAATTTAACTGTCATTGTAAGTGTATGCTCTCCCTGGGTAAGGTAAAAAAGAAAAGGATCTCCTTTATCATCCTGTAAAACTTCAGTTCTCCACTTTCTATCAAACACAAATTTATACTCTTCTAATTCTTTAAAGGGCACCCTATTATCTACAGCAATCTGCCTAAACGATGGGAGGCCATCATTCCACCATTGTGCAGCCCTTATACCTATTTTATAAAGACCATCCTCAGGGACTGAGAATTTCCATGTTATTGCTTGATTGCCCCGACGCCAGCGATATCCTCCAAGTACATTAAGTTTTCTGTCTAAATATGACGCCGGTTTGCAGATAGGATCGCCATCACTTTCTCTCCTGATTGCAGGATCACTTTTTTCAATAGCAGAACTCTCTGCTTGAAATTCTACCGTACGCGATACATTGGAATATCCTTTTTGAATATATTGTTCCTTAACCTGTTCATAAACAGGAATTTTCGTTACCGGTTTTACTCGCAACTGACTAATTGCCATTGGCTGGTCTATATACTCTAGTTGCAGCACATGTTCACCAGATTCCAAATAGAACTGAAAAGGCTGTGAATATAAACCCTGCCCATCACACATATTTACATTTCTCCATTTCGGAACCTCTACCTGACCTGGTCTTACTTCATCTCCAATACTGTTAATTACAGGCTCTCCTTCATCCTTCCAGCCACGGTTAAATACAATATTTACGGCTTCTAGGAAAGGTACTTTCCCGTCTATTTTAAGAGAACGAACTGCAGGGTTGCCTGAACCGGGCATCATGTAGTATTCTATTTCTATTTCATACAGACCCTGGGTTGAAATCATAAAATCCCATTCGACCCAGGGTATATCTTCAGACCATTTAAATGCAGGTATGCTGCTTCCTCCTATTCCGGTTTCCAAGACTGCATTTTCACCATTAGACAAACGTATTTTCTCTGGCTCAACTACTACTGCAGACGCAATTGCAGGCATATAACCATTCTTTTCATAGTCTTCAAGTATTGATAAATAATAAGGGTATCTTACTGTCCTATAATATTCTAACATTGTATCTTTCTCTGTACCATAATTGAATTTATCTCGCAGTGGTACATCGGAAACACCCCGGACCGGAGAAAACACTCCAATTAAAACGATGAAACATAGAGTAACAACAATTGTTTTCTTAGAAAAACTATTCATGACCTTCACCCTTTATTTTTTATTAGAGATGCACAGTTTGCACCTAAAATCTTATAATTATTCTTGTACCCGGTGCTGTAACATTTTACCGAAACATATTGACGCTGAATGAGTTTTTTGCACCAGAATCAATATTTGCAACTATTAACATACAATAGCATACAATGCTATATAGTAAACTTAAACTAACTTTTTTAACTAAAGAGTCAGTTTTTTTGTCATTTTGCTTATATTTTATAAAGTTTGATCAATATCTGTATTTTAAAACCCTTTAAGGCTTGATTCGAATAATAAATCGTGAATTGTAAATAGAATTGGCTTACATGAATTTGTCAGCAGGAATAACTACGATTACCGTAGTACCTGTACCTGGCTTACTTTCAATATCAATACCATACTCTTCACCGTAATTCATACATATTCTTTCATTAATGTTCTTTAGTCCTATACTTGTTCTTCCACTTTTATCATTGGAAAACCGGCTATTTTTTAATTCTTCAAGTCTTGTTTTACTTATTCCGGCACCATTGTCTTTTATCTGGTATATTATTTTATTTTCAGTTATCTTAACAGAGACAATAATAATACACTTCCCTGTTTTTTCCTTAAAACCATGTACTATTGAGTTTTCAATAAGTGGCTGAAGTATCATCTTGATAGTTCTATATTGATTAGCTCTGCTATCTATATCAAAAAACACATCTAGATCATCCTCATATTTGTATTTTAGAATATTGGAAAACGTCTTTGCATATTTTATTTCTTCCTCCACTGTTATAAAACTGGCTTTATTCTTTAGGGTTATTTTTAGAAACTCTGAAAGCTGATATATCATTCCACTGATTTCATTATCTCCCTTTCCCTGGTCAACAGCCTTCCATCTTATAGTCTCAAGGGTATTAAATAAAAAATGGGGATTTATCTCAACCTGAAGTGCATATAATTCTGTAGCTTTTTTAAGCTTTTCCGTTTCATACAGCTCATTAGCCTGTTTTCTTATTTCATTTTCCATGTATTGAAGTATCTGTCCAATCTGACCAATTTCATTTTTCTTACCGGAAAAATTTCCTATGCTTATCTCATCTTTAACTCCTGCACTAAGTCTGGCTTTTATATCTTCTACACACTGATTTAAAATATTTATAGGAGTATAAAATCTTTTGACAAGAAGGAATATTATAAGTAGAATGAAAGTTGTGTATATAATTAATATATAATAATTACTTAGAAGGGCTTTCCATATCTTCTGCCTGATATATTTATCAGAAACACCCAATGTAATTATCCACTTATTAGCTTTCAATTTGTTAAAAATAATAGTAGTACCTAACTGTTTGCTTTTAAAAATGCCTCTGTTTGCTTTAAAAATTTCTTCATTGGATATAGCATCAAAACTAACTGCATTATCAGATGATATAATAGTCCTGCCATCTGATGAGTATATGCAAGTATGGGCTCCATTCATCCTTCCGGTAATAGATTCCTTTAATGGAACAACATTAATGACAGCATGTATAAAGCCTGCAGTTTCAAGGCTAAGTACTTTCCGTATTCTTTTTCCAATAGATATTACCTGACGACTAAAAATATCATTATAAGGTCCATAGTAAACCGTTTCTCCATCCTGCTTGCTTAATGCGCTATCAACAAGTCCCTTAGGGAAGTATTGCTGTGAAGACGATGTAGAATAAATAAGCTTAAAATCTCTGTCAAAGATATTTATATACATTATGTCGGGGTTTATTGCCTGCTCTTCTTTGATAATCTGGGCAGGCTTTTTAGTAAGCTCGCTATATTTTTCATTTCCCTGACATTTACTGTTCATCATCAATGATAGTATATCATTATTCAAATAGAAATTTTTTAATGAGTTTTCTATTCTATTGAATTTAGAGTCGGTCTGTATTGCTGTTTGCTCAAGATAGTAGCTGTATGAATCGATAATTTTGTTTTCAATAATTTTATAAAACAAAGAAAACTCAAACAATACAAGTATTGCAACAGGTAAAATAATGACCACAGTAAAATTAATTACAAGCATCTGTTTTAGACTAATGCCGTATGGTGTTAAAAGTATTCCATTCCTTTGCTCATACTTTTTTGTTTCCAGTTGTTTTCTGCCACCAGGTATAAACCTTTTGGCAAGTCTATATAAAGGCTTTATTATTACTGATAGAATATTAAAGTTTACTATTATAAAAAAAACAACCAGCAAACCTGAAGTTTGTAATATAAGATCCCTTATTCTTCTCATATTTGATAAATCCTTAGAATAATCTGCACATAAAACCAGCTTCCACCCGGTTCGCTGCATTATAATAAAAAATACCTGTATGCTGTCTGTATCAAGCCTAATTACATTATTATCAACATTGATATTTGAATTACTAGAATCTGTATTTATTGCTCTTTTTAAAAAATCATCATATCTATTAACACTTAAACTACTTGATGAAACTAAATTTCCTTTATTTGAAAGAATAAACACATCCAACATTTCTCGATCGTTACTGCTATATAATTTTTTTAGAAATTTGTCATGAAATGTAATAATTATATAGCCCAATTTTTGATTATCAATTTTACTTTTTATAGTCTTTATCAATGATAGACTACCCTGACCTTCGGAGCTTGATTTATATGAGGATATTCCTTCAGATGGTTCTATCCATACAAATTTATCTTCATTAATGTCCGCATATGAAAATACATGGTAATACTCATTTTTGAAATCCAGCTGTTTGGCATATGCATCATTTGTTATAACAAGTTCCTTACTGGTATTTAGGATATATATATTCCTTACATTTCCTTGAATAGCCACTTCCAATAATGTCCTTTCTGCTTGCGGAATAAGTAATTGTTTTTCGAAAAGACTATGTTTGTCTTGATTAAGCATAAGATCCTGTACTGAATCATTTTCAATAATTGTAATGGCCAGTCTTTCCTGTTCCATAAGCTCGCCATCAATAAATCTGCTTAACTGTTCAAGCATTTCGGTATTTATTTGGCTAACCTGTGACTTAACAAGGTTCACTGATGAAATATATGTAATCATTGCAACAACAGGTATTATTGCAGCAATTATGATTGTTGAAATACCAATAATATTCCATTTAAAACTATTATTACTAATTTTATCACTAATCTTATCGTTAATCTTATATTTAGAGCTTTGCCATAAATTTAATTTAGTCATAGAAACCTCTGACAGATATATACTATGTTTACAATAATTTTTTCAAAAAATGACATGAACATGCACCCATACCTACAATATACACTCCTTATGTTGGTATACTATCTTATTATTTGTCTTTTTGAATTCCTTCGGAGTTACACCCTCACACTTTTTGAAAACCTTCAAAAAATACTTTGTACTGCTATACCCTATGATATCTGCCACTTGATCATTATCCAAGTTAAAATTGGATATTAATTCCTTGGCCTTTTCGATTCTTATTTTTGTTACATAATCAACAAAGTTTTCTCCTGTTTCCTGTTTAAAAACCCTGCTTAAGTAATATGGACTAATAAAAATCTGTTTTGCTATGGATTCCAGACTTATGTCCTTCAACTCACTTTTTTTAATTGCCAACATAGCTGCATTAACTATCTTTCCTTCATTTTTATTGCTAAAATCCTTTTCCATCATAGCATTCTGCAAATTCAAATCTGATTTTTCATAAAGCCCCTTAATACTGTAGATATCTGAAAATTCTCCACCCAGTCCGATATGTACTTTACAGTTAATATAATCATCTGAAGATTTTTTAACATCTCTTAGGATTTTTTGTAAAATATCATATGCATTTTTCATATTTCTTTTAGAGATATAGAAAATAATCGAAATTTGATTTTCATAGTCATTAAAAATGCAACTTCCGCCATGCTTATTTATTGTTTCTCTTGCAATGTTAGAAACAGTATTTCTCTTAATGGAAATAGCTCTGACACTATTTTTGTTACCTGCTGTATAGAAGCTCTCGTCCTCTATAGAAATACGTATTACATAGAACATATATTCATTAATATTTATGCCTAACTCCCAAGCCTTTTTTTGTATAAAATTATTCCCGGTAATTATACCCTTTGCAATATTTTTAAGAAAATCATCTTTTAGTAAGGAAATACCCTTGTCAAAAAGAGAGCTTTTACTGGTTTCCTCAGAAAGCTTTGTATAGACTTTTGTAAGAGATTGATTTAATTCCTGCGTATTTAAAGGTTTTAGTATGTAATCACAAACACCGTAGGCTATGGCCTTCTTTGCGTACTCAAAATCATCATACCCGCTTAATACAATAAATTTTATGCTTTGATCAATCTTTAGTGCATGTTCCATAAGTTCCAAGCCATCCATAACAGGCATTTTTATGTCGGTAATTACTAAATGAGGACTGTACTTTTTTATAAGTTCAAGAGCCTCTTTTCCATTACCAGCAGTTCCTAATATATTAAACCCGGCTTCTGACCAATCGAAATAGTTGCAAAGACCATTCCTTATTTGTTTTTCATCTTCGGCTATAATGCATTTATACACTCATACCAACCCTTTACAGTTCATTATATTTACAGTAACAATTATTTCATATTTTTTTGTTTGTGTAAACGTTCTTACAATAGCACAACAACTACTTATTATCTGTTTTAAGTGTTATTTGCGTAAAATCTATATTTATCATAGTAATAATGATCTAAATTTATTGTGACCTATTTGAACTCTTTCATGACTTAAGTCATGAGTTTCCTCTATAATACTATAAAAGCTAGAATGATGTACACTTACCATAGTACCGTTATAGTGCAGCACATATAGTTCAGCACAGCGCGCCAAATTATATATCAACACCAGCATTGTATAAACTCTTCGTAAAGTATTTGACTTATATAGATTGTAACATATTTGAAATATTGAAAAGGAACTTTTTTTGCTCTAAAAGTGTTTTTTTTTGCATCCTGTTTAATAAGGTTCTGCAAGTTTTCTTGTTCACCCCATTCTAACTTGGCAGGCAGAAACCGGATAATTTGTCACGCTTTCCTTTTGTAATTTCAAATCTCCTCAACAAAATAATATGGATCTTTCCTCATAATTTCAAGTGCCTTCTTCCATAACGCACTGGCATCAATAAGATACGCATTTGCATCAAGTATCTTCCCTGATTTTATTTCATCACCGTCAAGCATGCTCTCAACCCTGTCATAACGTTGTTCCAGCTTGTGATCATTAAAATAATGGAGCTTGCTTGTCATAAATGTCACATGTTCATCAGGATGAATAATACGATATACACGAGTATCCTTAAAAAGGTATGGGGCCTCTGCTAATTCCTCTACTCCATGCATTGATGTATTCGGCCTTAGTCCACAACCAAGAAAAAGGATTTTACCTCCATATTCAGGCAGTTTTCGAAATGGAGAATTTGGTCCGCACGGAGTAGTATCAAGTATATGATCTTTTAAGATTTCATCTGCACAAAAACCTGTACCACAAACCGAGTGAGTTGGATGGATACTCCGTATTGTACCTTGTCTCTCCCGGAAATATTCCGGAAATGCCCCTACATTTGAAGGTGTATTTAATACATCAAAAACAGGGTTATCAGGGTCTGCATTAACATACTTATAGCTTAAAGCAGGGATAAGGAGAGTCCCCTTATCCCCAAGAGCATCCAATATACCGCTGATAACAGTTTCAGGGCCGCCTGGAACGTATCCTAAAGATTTAAGAGAAGAGTGTACTAAAATAATAGCTCCTTCTTTTACTCCTAGTTCATTTAAAGAAACAGAAATATTTTTTTGGCATTCAGCTTTACTTGAATTCATTTTCATATCCCCTATTTTCCTAATCTTTTATCTCCTATCTCTTAACTCTCATCCCTTATTCCTTATATTCTTAACTCTTATCCCTTATTCTTTATATTTGCTTCATTGAACTCTATTTTCTAACCCTTTAATCCTTTCAACAATCTTATCATACATCTCTTGATATTTAGTCTTCTTGGCTTTTTCCTCTTCCACAACTTTTTTAGGTGCTTTGGAAACAAAACCAGGGTTGTTCAATTTGCCATTAACCCTTTCCAGTTCCTTTTCAAGGTTGGCTTTTTCCTTTTCAAGTCTTTCAATTTCCTTATCGATATCAATAAGTTCCTCAAGGGGAATATAAATCTCAGCACCGGGTATAACCGCACTGGCGGCATTTACAGATATACTGGTTTTATCCGATTGAATTGTTGTTCCTGATGCCCATGCCAGCTTTTCAATGAAATTGGAGCCTTCTTCGATTATCTCCTTTTTATCCTTCTCCTGGGTTACAAATATAACTTTTGCTCTCTTTGAAGGTGGTACATTTAGTTCCGACCTTATATTTCTTATGCTCCTTATTGCTTCCATAATAAAGCCCATTCTTTCTTCATCCTGCGGGAAGTTGTAATCATCACTGTATTCTGGCCATGGGGATATCATTATGCTTGGTTCTTCAATTATAAGGTGCCGATATATTTCATCTGAAATAAATGGCATAAAAGGATGCAGGAGCTTCATAGCAGATTTCAGTACATAGTTTAATACATACTGTGCTTCAAGTCTTGATTCGCTTTCCCTGTCATAAAGCCTTGGCTTAACCATTTCAATATACCAGTCGCAAAACTCTTCCCAGATAAAGTCGTAGATTTTCTGCAAAGCAATTCCCAACTCAAACTTCTCAAGGTTATCTGTCATTTCCCTTGTTAGAGCATTAATTCTGCTTAATATCCATTTATCGGCCATATCAAATTTGCCTGGATCAACCTTTGAAAAGTCAAGTTCTTCATCAAAGTTCATAAGGACAAATCTGGCGGCATTCCATATTTTATTTGCAAAGTTTCTTCCTGCTTCAATTTTCTCTTCTGAGAATCTTAAATCATTTCCCGGAGAAATTCCAATAACAAGTGCAAATCTAAGTGCGTCAGTTCCATACTGGTCTATTATTTCCAGAGGGTCTATGCCGTTCCCCAGAGATTTGCTCATTTTCCTTCCAAGAGCATCACGAACAATACCATGTATAAATACATATTTAAATGGCTCTCTGCCCATATGCTCCACGCCGGAAAAAATCATTCTGGCAACCCAGAAGAAAATAATATCATAACCTGTTACCAGTACATCTGTTGGATAGAAATATCTCAAATCTTCAGTTTGCTCAGGCCACCCAAGGGTAGAGAAAGGCCACAGTGCAGAACTGAACCAGGTATCCAGAGTATCCGGGTCCTGCTCAATATTGCTGCTGCCGCATTTTGTACACTTTTCAGGTGCTTCTCTTTCAACCATCATCTCTCCGCAATCTCGGCAATAGTATGCAGGAATTCTATGTCCCCACCAAAGCTGCCTTGATATACACCAATCTTGTATATTTTCCATCCAGTTATAATATATTTTCGAGAACCTTTCAGGAACAAATTTGATGGTTCCATTTTTAACCACTTCTATGGCCGGCTCAGCCAATGGCTTCATTTTTACAAACCATTGTTTTGATATAAGGGGCTCTATTACTGTTTTGCAGCGGTAGCACTCACCTACATTATGAGTATGATCTTCAATTTTTAATAATAAATCAAGCTGCTTTAAATCCTCAACTACCTGTTTTCTTGCCTCATACCTGTCCATCCCGCTATACTGGCCTGCGTTTTCGCTCATTGTTGCATCATCATTTATTACCTTAATCTGTGGAAGATTGTGGCGAATACCTGCCTCAAAGTCGTTTGGATCATGAGCAGGAGTTATTTTTACAGCACCAGTACCAAATTCCCTGTCAACAAAATCGTCTGCAATAATAGGAATTTCTCTGTTTACAAGAGGAAGTACAACTGTCCTGCCTACAAGATGCTTGTATCTGTCATCATCAGGGTGTACTGCAACAGCAGTATCTCCAAGCATGGTTTCGGGTCTGGTGGTAGCAATTACAATGTACTCATTGCTGTCTTTTATTGGATATTTAATGTGCCAGAAATGGCCTTCCTTTTCCTCATACTCTACTTCTGCATCAGATATTGAAGTATTGCATTTTGGACACCAGTTTATAATTCTTTCTCCGCGATAAATCAAGTCTTTTTCATATAGTCTTACGAAAACTTCCTTTACCGCCTCAGAAAGGCCTTTATCCATGGTGAACCTTTCCCTTTTCCAATCGCAGGAACTACCCAGTTTCTTCAATTGTTCAACTATTCTTCCTCCATAGTGTTTTCTCCATTCCCATGCTCTTTCAAGAAATTTCTCCCTGCCCAGCATTTCCTTGGAAATGCCTTCTTTTGCCATAGCTTCAACTATTTTGGCTTCAGTTGCAATACTGGCATGATCTGTTCCCGGAAGCCAGAGAGCACAATAACCCTGCATTCTTTTCCACCTGATAAGAATATCCTGCAATGTATTATCAAGAGCATGCCCCATATGAAGCTGCCCGGTAATATTCGGCGGTGGAATCACTATAGTGAAGGGCTTTTTATTATGGTCAATTACAGCATGGAAGTAATCTTTTTCTATCCATTCATTATAAAGCCGGTCTTCAACCTGTTTTGGTTCATATGTTTTTTCAAGATTTTTTGCTTTTATCATGTTACGGAACCTCCTGTCAATTTGTTTAAAATCTATTAATTATTTAAAATTAGTTATTAGCTATTAGCTATTAGTTATTAGTTATTAGCTGTTAGTTATTAGCTATTAGCTATTAATTATTGGTAATACTTTGTTATATTGCCAATGGAAAGCGCATTTCTCGAGGGTAATTTTTGCTGACCCACCTGGTTTTATTGCAATCAATATAAAAGCCCTTCATCCTAAATTAATTGGACGAAAGGCTATGTCTTCCGCGTTACCACCAAACTTCCCTCTAGAGCATTTTTTTATAGCATTTATCTTATTGCAGCTGCTTCTATTCCAGTTTATCCCACTAATTCCCATATGATGAGAGTAGTTATGCTACCTTATTAATGACATAATTAATGAAATACTAAGTGATATACTCTAAAGGACA
>DAOSDD010000130.1:0-12162 GCA_035362115.1 Clostridiales bacterium
CACCTTGTATTATCAACATTTTGCAATGGAATGGCATCTTCCCTTGTGAATCCCGGAATACGATAACCATCCTCATCAAGTATTTCTCCCGCAACCTTTCCTGAGGAAGCATCGGCATTTATGTAAATATTTGAATATCCATCAAAATCTATGCTCTTTAATGTAATCTGTCCAATATTGTTTATAGGTTTTATCCCTGCAAATCTATCTTTCTTTATAACCGCATATCCTATACCCGTTGCCATATTATAGTCATCGCCGCTTACCACACCGCCTGACACACCGCCGAAATATATTCTAATCTCATCATCAAGTATAATTGGTGTGGAATTTGTCAATATTGAACCACAATCAAACAATTTTCCACTTTTAGATATAAATGGTTGTCTCCTGAATGGGCGCTCCCATTTTAAACCATCATCACTTACTGCAAGTTCAATTTCTAATGTACCGCCATTGTTCTTTCTATTAAGAACCTGAATTAATGAAAAATAAAGCCCTTCATAATAAAACACCGGCGAAGCATGAAATTCCAAGTAATCATCATCATATTCATCAGGTGTAAGTATTAGCTCAGGTTTTGACCATTGTATAAAATCTATACTTTCTGTTCTTCCCATGGCATGTTTCCAGAACATTCTGCCATCCGGACCATCAATCCACATTTTGCCATATATTGCCCAGCACTCTTTTTCGAAATCATAAAACGGATCTACAGCATCCGAAATTGAAAGGGGTACCAGCCATTCCTTCCCTCTTTCATATCTAAGTGGAGTTTCATCTCCTCTTGAACCATAACTCGATATAAGAACAGGAGCATGAGGATACTTATTCCATTTTATTCCGTCAGCAGAGAAAGCAATACAAAGTCCGGGAAACTCTTTTCCTCCTGACATATTCCAGTCGAAATATGCCATTTTATATTTCTTTTCAGGCTCCTTTGAATTTTCATCAACAATTACTCCTGCGCCATATCTGCAAGAAAAACCTCCGTTTCCCAACAATACAATATTAGTCTCTGCTATGCCATTGTAAGAATAGAGACCGAGATTTGGTTTTATCCAATTCACTCCGTCTACAGATTCTGCATAACATACAACACACTGGTGTGTACGTTCATTGGCTTTTTTCCCGGAAAATGCCTGATACCATAACTGGTAGCAACCTGTATTGGGATTCCGATATTGGCTGTTGTATCCGATATGCACTTCCCAGGGGGCTTCCGGAATAATATGAGGGTTGCCGGGATGCTGCACGGCAGCTGAAACAAATCTTTGAGTTGACGGTCGGTAGTGTATATGTTTGTCAGTTGCCATAAGAAAAGTACATTGTTCTTTTTTCAAAATTGTTACCTCCACACAAAATTTTGGCAGGAATAATTTTCTAAAGTATTAGCAATTATTCCTGCCAGGCAAGCACATGAGTTTACTTAAAATTGTCTATTTTTTCATTAAATCTCTTGTATGCCGGATTATAGACTCCATCAATAAGATCCTTAATTTTATATTTTTCGGTAAGCTCTTTTACAAACTCATCCCACTGTTCAATAGGCCTTGTTCCTGTTATAAATTTTAGTGTATTTTCATCTACAAAAGATTCCAGGTCGGTCACTATTCTGTCTCTTAAAATTCTTTCACTATCATTATAAACTAGTAAGGGGAAGGGTAATTTTGTTGCAATATTTTTCAAGCTATTATTCCACTCTTTATCCCTTTCATCCCATTTAATAACCTGAGCCCATGCATCCCAATCTTCATATGTTCCAAATGAATGCATGCCATAAGCCTCAGCCCTATACCAGCCTGCTTCATCATCTTCTTTTGTATTAAACATTTTTTCCTGCATTATTTTTTCACCATTAACCACTTTATATGAATCCCCTTCAATACCCCAATTAACAAGGATTCTTCCTTCTTCACTAAAGCCATAATTAAAATACCTTATTGCTGCATTTGGATTCTTGCAATATTTTGTTATAGCAAAACCTCCTGCTAAAGCATTTTTCCTTTGTATCTCAATTTTGCTGACATATTGAGAAATTGGGGGTAATACTACCGTAAGCTGCGCATTCTCATTAACCGGTTTGAGATAAGTCTTTGTAAAACCTCCACATACGCTATTCGAACCCCATATTACACCTCCAAGAGTAGAGTCTTCACTTTTTAACAGTTCAACAACTCTTGCTTGCTGGTCACCTGGTTCAAACATTTTATGATCAATCAGATTATTCTTATATAAGTTTGCTACCCATGCTATATAATCTTTATATCCTGGTTTTAAAAGCTCAATTTCAAAAGTTCCGTCAGCTCCTGGATATGCAATTTTATCATATATTCCAAAGCCTGGCCTTAGGTATTGAATAAAGTGCCAGTATCTTCCTGTTAACGGAACCTCATCGGCCTTTCCATTTTTATTTGCATCACCATTTTTAAAAGCCTGCAAAACACCGGTAAAATCGTCAATGGTAACAGGCACCTTTAAGGATAACTGAGTCATCCAATCTTCTCTTAAGCAAATTGATGGCAGATTCTCCTTACCTGTTGTAATAGTAGAAGGGAAGCTATGCATTCTCCCATCATCAAGAGTATTCGCAACAATGATTTCGGGATATTTCTGCATTGCTTTTATCATGTCCAGTCCATCTGTTTTAAGATATGGCATAAGATCTATCAATATGCCATTCTGAAGCAATATATCGGCTTTTGCGCCCTTGGGTAATATTAACATGTCAGGGAGATCGCTTCCAGACGCAAGTTGTGTATTCATGGTTGTTGCATATTCACTGCCAGGGTACATTATCCATTTGATTTTAACATTTGTGTTCTTTTCCATTTCTTTTAATATAGGCCAATCAGTTTTTTGGCTGGGCATAGAATAATTGTTATAATCCATTGAATAGCTTAGTGCAAAAGACACCTCTGCAGGTTCTCCGGTATTGCCGGTCCCTTTTGTATCTTTTAAATCTGCATCTGTTTTAGTGCCTTCTTTTTGCGTAATACTTGTGCCACCTTTGTTATCTGCTTTCTGAACACAACCTGCAAGAAGAGAAAACGCCATGGTTAAAATTAACATACTTGCCAGTAATTTTTTCATTTTAACACTCCTCCTTGTATAATATTTTATATATAATAATCTGGTACTCCATTTAATTAATAAAGCATAAATATAGACCGATTCAGCCTTTAAGGGCTCCTATCATAACGCCTTGAATAAAATATTTCTGCAAAAATGGATATACCATAATTATTGGGGCTATAACAAAAATTATAAGGGCATATTTAAGCTGCATTCCGGCTAACATAGACATGCTTTCATTTCCATGAGCAGAAGCAAGCTGATTTTGTGCATTTGATAAAATGTCTGAATTCCTCAGAAGTACCCTCATTAAATAAAGCTGAAGAGTTTGCTTTTCTCTGCTTGGAATATATATCATAACATTAAAGTATGCATTCCAATGGCCCACAATTGTGTATAGGGCAATAACAGCAAGTATCGGCTTGCAAAGCGGAACAACTATCTTAAATAAAATGCCTATATCATTCATTCCATCTATCCTGGCTGCCTCAAGAAGATTTTCATGAATATTGCCTTGTATATATGTTCTTACTAAAACAATATTCCATGTTGAAATAATTCCGGGAAGTATTACCGACCACATAGTATCATATAAATGAAGTTTTTTTATCAAGATAAATGAGGGAATCAATCCACCGCTAATAAACATGGGTATCAAAAACAGGCTGGTCATTATTTTTTTAAAAATATAATCCTTCCTTGTAAGTGGAAATGCTGCCATAAAAGTGAATGTTACTACAAAAACTGTAGATATTGAAGTATATACAATTGTATTTAAATATGCACGCCAAATACCTTTCTCACTTACCACGATTTTATAAGCATCTAAAGTAAAACCTTTTGGCAAAAGATAAACCTTGCCTTTAAGCACCTGATCAAAGTTTGATACTGATAAGCTTAAAACATGTATAAAAGGATATAAGGTAATTATTATTGCGAAAAATATAATAAGATATATTATCGTATCATAAAAAATATCACCGGTACTTCTTTTATATTTAATTCTCTGTTCCATTATACATATGACCTCCCATATAAGTTTTTTATACTTATCATAAAAAGGTTGCCATTTTAATTTTCTTAGCTATACTGTTAAATGTAAATAGCAACACAAGGCTAATGATTGCATTCATCAGGCTAATTGCAGTTCCAAAGCTGTATTGGGCTTCAATCAGGCCTGTTCTGTATACATAAGTTGATATTACATCTGCTGTCTCATAAATAGCAGGATTATACAAAAGAATAACCTTTTCCGAACCTATGGAGAAAAGGCTTGCAAAGTTGAGTATCAATACAATACTTATTGTGGGAAGTATACCCGGCATAGTTATATATTTTGTTCTTTGCATTCTGGAAGCCCCATCTATTTCTGCCACTTGGTATAACGTAGGGTCTATACTTGCTATTGCGGATAGGTACAATATGGATGACCACCCAAAAGTCTGCCAAATTCCAGACCAAACATAAATATGCCTGAAATATTTAGGATCCATAAAGAAATTAATTTTTTTACCTGTTATCGATAATATAAAGTTATTAATTATTCCTCCTTCTGTTGAAAACATATTTACAATAAGTCCACATATAACAACAGTGGATATGAAGTGAGGAAGGTAACTTATTGTTTGCGCAACTTTCCTTAATCTGGGACTGTATAATTCATTTAAGCATAATGCAAATATTATAGGAATTGGGAATCCGGCAAAAATGGAATATATATTTAATAAAAATGTATTTCTAATAAGCCTCCACGCTAAAGGGCTTTCAAAAAAACGCTGAAATTGTGATAAACCCACCCATTTTTCCAAACTAAAAAACGGCTGCCCGGGGAAATAATCTTGAAAGGCAATTACAATACCATACATGGGTATATAGCTAAATATTATAAGTAATGCAACAGGAATAACACTTAACATAATCAAATATTTATCTCTTGATAACTTAATTAAAGTAGATTTTGGTATCACAATTATTTCCCTCTCACTTCAGTAATAATTTTCTTGTTATATCTAAATTATATATAAATTATATACTAGCTGGTCAATGAATACTGTTTAATAATTCTAGAATTCGTTTAATTTTTTTGTTTATATGAAAGTAAAACCAGATTTTTCAGATATCATTCTCCGGAATCTCACCATACTTCAATTCATTCAATCTGTATTGCAACGGAGACACCCCGCACAATTTTTTAAAAACTGTGCAAAAATATCTATAGTCCGAATATCCGACCTTTTCTGCTATATTATATATAGGCAAATCAAGATTCTTTAATAGTTCTTTTGAATTATTAACTCTAACTTTAGTTATATATTCAGAAATGGTAATTCCTGTTTCTTTCTTAAAATATGTACTTAAATATGAAGGGTTAAGAAAAAATTCCTCTGCCAATTTATTAAGACTTAAGTCAGTATTAAAATTGGACTTAATAAATGCCTTTATTTTCTGTATTATGAAACTATCTTCATCATTAATAATTGCTAAAATTTGATTTACCATATTTAGCAATATATCATTGAATAATATTAGTAGTTCTGTAGAATTAATAGAACGTGAAATCTTAGTATATAATTCATCAGTTGTTATATACTCTATACTAAACTTTCTATCGTTTATTCTTTTCACAAAAAGAATATATACTTCAACACATCTTAAAAAAACAGTAAGTCTATTGTTAATACCAGCTAATAATATTTCATCAAAAAAATGTTTTAGATCAATAGTAAAGTTTTTAAATTTCTCCTCAAACATTTTATCAATAAATCCTTCTGCTGCCAGGATAAAAGCTTCATGAAGCTTTGATTTAATCCTATCCTTATCCTTGTCTATATCTTTATCTATATCTTTTTCTATATCTTTATCTATATCTTTATCTATATCTATATTTATATCGAAATCGAATAATTTCCTGTCTTTTTTAAACGCTTTTAGTATGATATTACTTATATCACTTCTTATATCACTTACAGTTAATATTGTTCCCTTGTTTTTAAAAAACGTATAATCTAATGTGTAATATGCTTCAGTTTTTGATTTATTAATATCTTTAAACGGAACAAAAGATCCTATTCCTGCATTTAGGGTTACACTTTCAATATTTAAATCTATCCATTCTTTAAACTCATTAGCTTCATAAATAATTTGCTTCTGAAACAGCTTAGTATTACTGTTAGGCAAAATTACTAAAATATTGTTATCAAGGAAAACCGGATAATTCATCTTTGTCCAGTAATCCATACACGCATTCAAGTATTTGTCAGTTAAATACACACCACTTTTTTCATTTTGAATAGTGGCTGCAATTATGCATGTATTTTCTATAGATATATTAAGTATTGAACCATCAGCAAAGCCAAGCAAATTCGCATCAGGTATAAAGTTGCTGTTTATAAGCTTAAACCCCAATAATTGCCAATGCATTTTTATGTTATTCTCAAGCAATATACGATTGTTGATTTTTCCCATTTCCTCAGCTTTTTCCGAATCCAGCAATGTTTTAAGTTTTCTTAATTCTTCAAATAATTTTTTTTCATTTAGGGGTTTTAATAAGTATGCATTTACATTGTATTCAATAGCTTTTTGTGCATATTCAAAATCTTCATAACCACTCAAAATTATTTTTTTAATACGAGGCTTTGTTTCATAAAGTATTTTACAGAGCTCAATACCATCCATTGTTGGCATTTTTATGTCAATAACTACTACATCAGGGTTTTCTTTTTCAATAGCTTCTAATGCTTCCAATCCATTTGAAGCACATGCACAAACTCCAAAACCCATATTGTCCCACTTAATAGATTTCGCGAGACCTTCTCTTATGTGAAATTCATCATCTGTAATTACAACCTTATAAATAAAATCATCCCCATAAAAATAATTACTATATGCTCTTAGGAATTCTTACTTTAACTATTGTACCTTTCCCATACTTACTGTCAATGGTTATTCCATAATCATCCCCAAAAAAAAGTTTGATTCTTGTCTGTACATTAAATATACCTATTCTATCAGGATATGCATTGCTTGAAAGACATTTGTTAATTTCCTCTAAAGCGATTAAGTCTATACCTTTACCATTATCAGAAATAGTAAATATTAATTCATTTTCTTCCTCTAAACATGAAATTTTTATAATACCATCTTCTTGTTCCGCCCTTATACCATGATAAATTGCATTTTCAACTATAGGTTGAAGTATCAATTTAATTGTTTTATATTGCAGAATTGAAGAAACAATTTCGCATATAAATTTAATTCTGCCATTATAACGAACATCCATTATATTAATATAATTATTAAGATGAGATATTTCCTCTTCAATCGTTATCATCATGCTTTTTGATGCTGTACTATATCTTAACATATTGCTAAATGAATCAAGCATTAAAATCGCTTTTTCATTACTTTTCGATTTGATTAACCATTGAATACTTTCAAAAGTGTTATATATGAAATGCGGGTTAATCTGTGATTGAAGCGCCAGCATTTCAGCATTTTTTTTCCTTGCTTCCAGCTGTATTTGCTTTGTAGAAGATAAAATCAACTGGTCAACTAATGTTTCGATTCTCAGAACCATATTGTTGAAGGAAGCCGCTAACCTATATATCTCATTAATGCTGGTATCCTCCGGAAACACAATATCAATATTGCTTATTCCCATTTTTCTTAAAAGAGTATTGAATTTTTCAATAACTGATGTAAACCTAATTGATATAATATATGACAGAATAACTGCAAATAAAGCTAAAATAGCTACTATATATAGCTGCTTATATACAATTTGCATAATACTCTCATCTATTCTTTTATAATCATAAAAACCTATCAATGACCATTCAGTATCACTTATATTTTTCTTAAATATCTCCTTTTCTAATGGATCATAAGTAAAGATTTTACTTATAGACTTTTGGTAGTTTGAACCTAAAAGTTTTTTATTGAAAGTTGAAATTACTTTTCCGCCATTATCAATAATATATGTATTTTGTGTGTTTACAGATGGAACTGTATATACTTTTTCAATTTGAGTCTCATATGTTTTACAAAGCAAATATCCAGAAACATTATAAGTGTTTATATCATTAATAGTCATAATGTAAGCAAGATAAGTTCTTCCATATTCATCAGTCTCCGGTTCCAGCCAGAAAGAAAATATATTACTTCTCTTTGAATTATTAATATGGCTAATATCTATATCAGGATATTTATGATCATATGTATTAGAAATTATTGGCGATAAGTTCAATGAATATATGTATATATCATCATGACCTATATCTAAAAGCTGATAATTATCAATTACCTTTACTAACTTTTCATTATAAGATTGATTTATACCGCCGGATAGTGCTCCTTGTATGTTTGAATCGTATGCAATATAATTCAGAATTCTCTTTTTATTATCAAAATATGTGTCAAGATTAGAAGAAATATTATTAAAACTGGATTGATTCAATTCAATTAAATACTCACTTAATTGATTTTTTATATAATAAAATGAACTGGCAAAAAACATAAATAGCGGCATTAAAGCAATAATCATGAAGTAATACATTATATGCTCCCGCAATGTTAATTTAGGCGGTATGGAATCCGGTATGCTGTTGGCTTTTTCTTTCAATGTATATTCATCCACTGCTTCAGACAAATTATTAATCGGTATGACAATAATCTTTGCAAGAAAATATGAAGTTATTACGGTAACAATAATGAGAGTCATAAGGGACGCAAAAAAATATTTTTTTAAGTTTTTAACTGCAATTTTAATATTAGTATTTTGATGAAAGTAAAATATTTTATATTGGTTTCCGGTAATACTAATCTGTGATAAATATGGAATATTTTCGTTTTTATCCTTATACATATATTTATTATTGGCACTTCGGAAATCCTCATTCTTTAAAATATCCATATTTGATATATTTGTATTATTAAAAATAACATTATTTTTATTATCAACAAGCGCTATATTCAAGTATTTTTGCAATGTCCTGCTGAATATATCTTTTCTCAATACAAATATGATCTGTCCTTCTTCAATATCATTATTAAATATTGGATATTGGCATACAATAGAGTCCACATTTATTTTTAGAAGGTTTCTTAAGAGCCTGTAATCTTCTGAACCGGCTTCTAGAAACTTCATTTTGTCTTTTAGCAATCCTGCAAAACCATATTGCTTTAAGTCTTTGAAAGTGCAGGAAGTGGGTTCCGTACTGATGAAGAAGTTATTGTTTTCCGTTAAAAAGTATATCATTAATATATTATCATTATAATTTTTAAACTTTGTAAGGCTTGATGAAATTTCCTTTTGAGTATGAATTTTATCAGATATGTCTCTTTCATAATTATTTATATTATCTAAAAGCAGCTTGTTTTTGCTAATAGTTGAAGCAATTTTCTCTAATTTTGAGAAAGTATCGGTAAATTCTTTTTCAACAAGATAAATATAATTAAAATAATCATCAGAAAATTTAGACACTATAAAATCCTGTATACTCATAAAGAAGGCATAGGATGATATTGAAAGTATAATCGTGCAAAAAACTATTGATATACTTATTAGCATTCTTCTAAATGTAAATCTTGGTTTTTTGATTAAGCTTTCAAGACTTCCAATCATTTAAATTCCTCCTAATTTTGCATATGCCTTGCTTTTCGTTTTTATTTAGGTGCACATTTATATTTTTCTCCTTTTACCTATCTACACCCAACTGTATAGGATCCGATATTGATTTCTGAGGGCATACAATTTCTCCTTTAGGAACTTTTTTCATTTGATCTGTTCTTGTCATACCAGTCGCTTTATATCTCCATTGGGGATTTTTTTCATGCTCATCCCTGTAAACAGATGTCCCATGAATTCCGCCATGACCGCTGTATACAACATTTTTATAACGGGCACATATTTCATCAGCCTTATCTTGAACTTCTACAGGAAACCAGTTAATTCCATCACTGCTTTCCGCAACAGCCAAATATCTTACTGCATCCACCGACATATCTGGCAGAGCTTCATACCAAAGTCTATATTTGCCAATGTCTGGGCACCATGTAACAGATGGATACACCACGGCTTGGACTGACTCATCTTTATAGCTTCCTATAAATTTAGGCGAATACCACCTGCGTTGTATGTTTATCTTACAATCCAGCCAAAAATCATCAAAAAAGCTTAAGCTTGTTCTTTCAATGACACTTCCTCCCCCCTAGCTTAATATAAATTTAGTAATAAATCTCTCTATATATTATATCATGAATTTTTTTAAATTCATGATATAATTGTGCATATGCGTTTTTTGCGAAGCAAAAATATTCGCACGCACATAAATTCCGCCGGAGGCATATAATATCCTCATTTTTGAGGATATTATATCATAAATGCAATCTGCCAATCGGATTGCTTCACAAGCACTCAACCTTTCACCGCTCCAATCATAATTCCTTTTACAAAATACTTTTGAAGTAATGGATATAGCAATACAATCGGTATTGTTGTAACTATTACTGTTGCATGCTTTATTGCTTCAGGAGTTAGAACTTTCAATGGATCTTCGTGACCCAATCCGGTCATTTCTTTCATATCCGCATCTTCCATTACAAGTCGCCGCAAAAAAACCTGCAGAGTGTATTTTTTAGTGTGGATAAATTAATTCACCTGCAATCCAGAGAATAATTACCAATCCCACCAGGATAGGAATGAAAAATAAAAGAGCCCGATCCTTTTTAATGATGGCAATTATTCCTACGACAAAACCAGCCAGCCCCAAAGCAGCAATAGAAAAAGACGGCAATGGAAAAAAACTTTGTGTTTTTAAAGCAATAAAAACAATAAACGCAATACTCAATATAACAGACCATTTCCCTAAGGCAGTTTTTGGTACTAAAGTTATTTTCATACGTTTAATCCCCTTTCTTGATATGCCAATAATGAATAACTCAGGCAAAACTCTATACTATAACTCTATATGCAACTCTATATATAACTCTATACTATAACTCCATGATATAAAAAATATCAATATATTAAAGTAAATATTTACATTTTTTTATTAATAAATATCCAAAAAAACAAGGCTAAATACCAGCTGTCTTCCAAATTTAACATTTCTCTTAAGCATATCCACATGCACCAATTAACACTTATTCACTTGTCGGCTTATTATATCCTTACGTATTCCAGTCCTTTTGCAGCTGGGAATTCACATGCATACCCATGTTAAGCTGGCCCTGTATGGTCAACCATTTGTTTTTTAAATTGGGATAAGCTGCTATGTGAATTTTACCACTGGCATTGTTTTTTATTTGAATTACACCCATGTAGGTCTTTAACTGCTTGTATTCCTCCAGCAGTTCCTTGCGGCTTTTCTTGTTCATAATTTTCTATCCTTTCAGGTTTACATAATAATAACAATTATAATTAATTATCGTATCTACAATTCTCCTATATACAATTTTCCTATATACCTTATCTGATTTATCTTCACAGGCATTTATAATAAAGGCAGTTCTTTTTTCCCTGTGTATAAATTAATATCCCATCTCTTTCAAAATTCTTGATAAGGTGCGCAATCGTTCACTAATAAGCTCATCGTCATCACTGAGAGCTTGGTTGAATAACTTAATATCTTCATCAATTATTTCGTTGTCTGTACATATGATTGCCTTGACCACTTTTCTCCAGTGTATCTCCACACTTTAGCTGAAATGTCTACTTTACCACGGTCATTCCATTGTGCTAATCCCAGTGAAAGTCCTTTTGCATCCGAATTATAGGCATATCTGCCATCAACATTTTCATAGTTTTCAGAAACAATAACCGGCTTATGTTTCAGACTAGTTGGTATTTTAATAATTTCATCTCCTCGAATATTCGTAAATGGCTGTGAATGTGAATTCATATGCACATATATTCATATGAATTCATGTTTATATATACGCTATATTGCTTCGTAAATTACTGAATTAGTTATTTACTAAGCTACTAAATATACAATATCATTTAATATAGCCTCTGTCAATGCATATTGTTATTTGAGTTTCCCCATTTTCAATAACCAAAACAGCTATCTGCCTTGATACCAAAGA
>DAOSDD010000131.1:0-12149 GCA_035362115.1 Clostridiales bacterium
TTAACATTAATATCGCCGTTAATGGTAGGATTTCCAGATAAAGTAGCATTCCCGGCAACATTGACATTACCATTTATAGTACCATTGTTCATTACCAAGTTTTCATTTACATTCACATCACCATACATTTTAGCGCCACCATCGAAAGTTAAAGTGCCATTTATGAAAATTATATTAGATTCATCTACTAACCCTAAAGTATGCCCTTGGCTTACAGCAAGATCTCCGTTTGTATATAGATGCTTAACTTTAATTTTGGCTCCTCCATTTATTCGTCCGCTAAAATCATCAGTTACAAATATAGTTCCTTCTTCAAATACACACTCATTACCGGCAAATGTTAATTCGCTCCCATAAATAAAAACACTTTCATTTAAAACAAACTGACGGAATTTTTCCTCTGGAGTTAGTTCTACCGGTAGTGACAATGCTACTTGCGTTCCTAAACTTGTAATTTTAAACTCGTTAAACTTATTATTTGCAATATCAGTTATAAGCTTTGCTGAAACTAAAGTACTATTGTCCAGCGAAAACGAAACATCCTTTATTTCTTTAAACTCTGTTTCTGTAGCTGCTTGCCTTTTAAGATAATTATTACCTTCAGCATCTGCAGCAATATAGTAAATAATGCTTTGATCATCTTTATCGGTAATTATCAGTTCATTAGGTTTAGCAATATCAAAATTTATAGCTTTAGAAAATTTAATATCTTCAGTTAAATAAGCAGCAGCCGCTCTGATTTCATGTCTTTGTGCAGATTCCTTCAACTGGTTATTTGCCATAGCATTATTCATAGCAAAGACTTGAATTATAATTAAGGTTAAAAAACTAATTATTGCCAGGGTAATAACCAACTCAACTAGTGTTAACGCTTTTTGATTACTTCGTATATTTTCTCTGTCGATATTATCACTACCTTTTTTTGTAAACAATAGATTGGTAAAAAAACTTCCTTGAAACATTTATTACACCTCCCTTAAACGCACTGACATTTTTATAGGATTTACATATGAATTTAAAGGTTTTACTTCTATGCTTATTTGTATTAATTTGTCAATTCCCTTATCTTTCTCAATATATAATTTAATGTCATAACTTATACCTAGGCTATCACTAGCAACCTTGCAAAAAGCATTATTTATCGTCTCAATATAGCCTTCGTTAAGTAAACGTGCTTTGAGCCCGGCAAAATTTTTCCAGTCGTACTGGTATGCTTTAATTTCATCAACTATACTTGTAGAATATGCTAGCATCTGTAATCTTTCTCTACTGGTATTTCTCGCTTTATATCCGGTAAATAGCAAATTAAGAAAAATTCCAGTTATGACTACCATAATAGCCACAGCAATTAATACTTCAACAATCGAAAAACCCTTCTTATTTATAAATTTGAACATCCTGCATTAACCTCATTCTACTAAAAACTTCAATAAAAAACTAGATAAACTTTTGATTTTTTTAATTCTTACACTATAACCCTTAATACTTCCTCCACGGTAGTTATTCCTTTTTTTGCTTTTTGGAGACCATCCTGTTTCATTATCAGCATACCTTCTCTTATTGCTGCTTGACGTATTTCCTTTGCTGATGCCCTTGAAAGCATTAATTTCTGAATACTTTCCGTCACTTTCAAAAACTCATAAATACCTACTCTGCCTCTATAACCCGTCCCATTGCAATACACACATCCCTTTGATTTGAAAAGCTGTATTTCTTCTTCGTCTCCTTCAAATGGAAAATCAGGTATTGAATTTATTAATTGTTGCCTTGTCACGATATATGGTTGTTTACATTCTTTGCAAAGAACCCTCATCAATCTTTGCGCTACAACACCTATTAAAGAAGAAGCTGTAAGGTATGGTTCAATACCCATATCACTAAGTCTTGTAACTGCTCCTGCCGAGTCGTTGGTGTGCATGGTTGATAAAACAAGATGCCCTGTTAAGGCAGATTCCACTGCTATCCTGGCAGTTTCATGGTCTCTTATCTCTCCAACCATTATTATATCCGGGTCATTTCTTAATATGGCACGAAGTCCTGATGCAAAAGTCATTCCTGCTTTCATATTCGCCTGAACCTGGGTTAAGCCATCCATTCTCCTTTCAATAGGATCTTCCAGAGTTATAATATTTCTGTCCGGTTGATTTAATTTGGCAAGTGAAGCATATAGGGTTGTGCTTTTTCCACTGCCTGTTGGTCCTGTTATCAATATAAAGCCATATGGAGATTTTGTGGTTATCTCATATTTTTCCAATTCGTACTCGTTGAATCCCAGTTCTTTCAATGTAATTAACCTATCACTCCGGTTTAACAACCTCATGGTAATTTTCTCACCATATGCCGATGGCATTGATGCAACACGTACGTCAATTATATTGCCATCAACTTTTAAGGTAATCCTTCCATCCTGAGGTATGCGTCTTTCTGCTATATCCATATTAGACATAACTTTTAACCTTGATACAAGAGTTGGATGTAAATTAATTTGCTGCTGCATTATTTCATGTAAAACACCATCAATTCTGTATCTGATTCTAAGACGCTTCTCCTGGGGTTCAATATGAATATCACTCGCTCCTGCTTTTACTGCCTGATTAATAATTTGGTTTGCAAGCTGAACTGCAGGTTTTTCATTTAAATCATCATTTTCAGTTTCATCTTCCTCTATTTCTTCTATTTCATCTGTTTCCTGCAAAGCCATACTCATGTTTATAAACCGTTTTATTGCAGTTTCAAGTTCTTTATCATTAATAACAACTGGTTTTATGCTGCAGCCTGTAATAATCCTTAAGTCATCAATAGCAATTATGTCTCCAGGGTTTTTCATTGCCAGTAAAAGCCTATCATTTTCGAAACCAATGGGCAATACATTATATCTTTTCGCCAATTCAGGTGTTATCAGGTTAGCAGCAGACATATCTATTTCATAATTATTCATTTCAAGGAACTGAACTCCCGCCTTTCTTGCCAATATCCTTGAAATATCATTTTCAGTGCAATAACCTAATTCAACAAGAGTGTTGCCGATTAAACCTTTTTTCTTATTTTGTTCTTTTGTTTTCTGCTTTTCTAATGCAGACTCCAGTTGCTCCTTTGTGATTATACCTTCATTAATTAACAATTCACCAAGAAGGCTATTTTTAGCTGTCAATGGCAACCATTTCACACCTTTCCTTTTTTACTTTCTTATATTATAGGCGACTATGTTAATATCAGCAATAAGTTTTTGAGAATCATCATTTCTTTCAATATTTACTTCTCGTATAACAAAAATTCTTTCATTATCTTTTATACCAACAATAAACTTAACTAAATCAAAATACTCTCCGGAAGCGTTAACATGAAATGGAAGTTTAGCCAGGGTTTCCTCCTGTGTACCTTCATCAAACCTGATTTCACCAAGCTCAATTGAATTTTCGGAAGCCAACTTGCTCAATCCGAGAATTATATTACCTTCTTCAGGAGTTTCAGGAAGAGCTCTTCTATATTTATCAAGCATACCCAGCATTTCGTCGGCTCTTTGCTCATAACCTTTCAAATAGATCAATTTTTCATTTAGCCCGTCAATTTCATTATTAACCATGGATATATTATCAAGATTACCTTTTAAAATAATGATTTCCCTAATTAAGAGGAATGAAGCTATTAAAATACAAATACATAAAACTATGACAGGTATACTTAATTTCCGTTTATACATTTTCCAATCTCACTCCATTCCTTTAACTGTTTTGATTATGCTCATATCAATTTCAGAATTTATCTCATACTCATAAACTTTTTTTTCACCATCATCATAATCCTGTAAGTACTTGCATGCTATGTTCTTCAATATTTCCTTTTTCTCTATATCATTTAGCCATTGAGCCATAATTACTTTATTTGTCGATCTTCCCGCGATGACACATGTTCCTTTTTTACCGTCATAGTCAAGGCTTATACTATCAAACCACATTCCCTGAGGTATTGTTTCAGCAAATGTATTTAAAAGAGTGTCCCAATTGTAACTGTCAATATTTGCCTTTTCTATAAGTTTTTCTTGCTTCTTTACTGAATTATAAACATCTGAATATTTTCCATATGTGCTAATCATTGATTCAAGCTGGTTTTTTTCAATATTTAAACTGTTTAATTGATTAACATAAATAATGTTTATCAATATAAGCATAATATAACTCATTATTAAAGCAGAAACAACAATAACGCCTATCATGGAAAATAGCCTTTTTTTCTTGTTTCTTATGATGAGATTCTTATATTCTAATGGCATCAAACTAATTTTGCTCAAAATATCAATCCTCCAATCCATGTAGGGCAAGACTTAAAGCAATAGCAAATTTACTAGGTTCGTAATCGTCAACTATAACTTTATCTTTATTCTTTTTAGATAGCACACTAAACAAATTTTCATATGGTTGCAAAATTTCTACATTCATACCCAAATAATCAGCAAGTCCTTCGTAGACAGCCTCATTACTGCATGCACATCCTGTCAGAAATATTTTTTCAATAAAAGAATCCCTGTTTTGTGATTGAAAATATGATATAGAGGACCGTATTTCATCTCCTACAAAACTTACGATATTTAGAATCAACTTATTTTGATTGCACTGCAGGTTGCTATGTTCAAAACTATGCAGACCCTCTTTCTCCATAACAGCAGTATTACTTATGCCGACTAGCTTTGTATTTTCTGTCGGAACTGTATCTCTATATGAATAACCTGCATTTGCATTCCAGGAAGCGCTAAATTTCTCTTTGTTAATAATATCTATTTCCCTGTGCATGTTCTCTTTTAGTAATATAGTTCTTGCAAATGCCGGAAGATTATTATTTACTATTAATAAATTACATGCTTCAGAAGAAAGATTTACTACTACTGAAACACTATTGCGGTATTCCCCGGGTACAAGTTTATCCATAACCAACACGGAACTCTTTATATCTTTAATACTGGAATTAACTGTACTAAAAGCATTAATAAACTCATAAAGCATTTTTTTACCAGCTGCCACTAACAGCACATTGTAATATGAGCCCGATTCATTTGCATTCTCACTGATAATTGTATAATCAAGTTCATAGTCATCAATATTAACAGGCATATAGTCTGCAACTTGAAATTTTATCAAATTTGAAAGTTTATCAAGGGGCATTTTAGGTAATGTGATGAATCTCATTATTATGTCATTATTACTAATCCCAAGTATTATTTCTTTCGATTTTATTCTATTCTTTTTCCACAATTCCTCAAGTACATTCTTAAGTTTATCCTGGTTAACAACTTTGCCTTCTTTTACTACATCTTTATCAAGAAAAACCTTTCCTGTTTTTTGTATTACAGGTGTTTGAGAGCTTCTGCTCATTTCAACAAAATGTATTTGGGAACAACTAATATCAATTCCGATTACACTTTTTTTATATAAACTCATTTTTTAGCCCTCCATAGAATTAATATCCTGACTGGGTAATTGCTGTAAAAATCGGCAGATAAAGCGCTATAATCATTGAACCTATTATTAAACCCACGATTACCAGCATTATTGGCTCAATTAATGCTGTTATTCCTTTTGTCAGAGTCGTAACTTCATCTTCATAAAATTCCGCCATTTTATCCAGCATGCTGGAAAGTGAACCGGTTTCTTCTCCCACAGCGATCATTTGAATCATCATAGGAGGAAACAAGTAGCTTTCTTTAAGCTGATCAGATATATTTTTACCTTCTTCTATTTTCTTCACAGTATTATTTATGACTTCATTTACCAGTAAGCTTCCCGATGTAGGTCCCGCTCCCTCAAGAGCTTGTATAATAGGTATTCCACCTTCAAGCAATGTTGCAAGAGTTCTTGAAAATCTTGCGAGCACAGCTTTATGCATTATTGGACCAAAAGCCGGTATCTTGAATTTTATACTTTCCCAAATTCTTTTACCTGCCGGACTTCTTACAAAGATGTAAATAACAAAAACAAACACCGCTAACACAGCAATCCATATAAACCAACTCCCTCTTATTGAATCGGAAAGTGAAAATATCATAGCGGTTATAGCTGGTATTGCAGCATTTTCCGGTATAAAGCCCTTAAAAATCGGCACCATAAAAACCAACATTGCTACAAAAAGTATTAATGCAAATCCCGCTACCATTCTGGGATAAAAAGTTGATGCTTTAATATTGTCAATAAGCACCTTTTCTTTCTGCAGCTGATCTGCCAGTCTGGTTAAAGAATCATCAAGAATGCCTCCAACTTCACCGGAATGCAACATTGATATATATAAATCCGAAAATATCTTCGGATACATACTAAAAGCATCAGTTAAACTTCTGCCGCCTTCAACATTTTGAGCTATTGTTATAAGTGCAGCTTTTAGTGTCGGATTTGTTGCCTGCTGGCCTATAGTAAACAAAGCTCTTGTAACAGGTATGCCGGCATTTAGCATAGCTGCCATTTGTTTGCTGAACATTGCCAGTTCACCAATTGATACTTTTTTTTGAAATAACCCGCTAGTTTTTCTGACTGTCGTATCCATTTGCTTTAAATCAACAATCATCAGTTCCATCTTTTTAAGTTTATCTATAGCTATCGAGTTATTATCAGCTGATATCTTACCTTTAACAATTTCCCCCTGCCTGTTTATACATTCATAAATATAATCTGCCATTTTAATTTCCTCTTTTACCTCTTTTTCAGATATACATCATGTTTATAAGTCTGTCTACTTCCTGTTTTTCAACACAATGTTCATATACACTTTCATAACTTATTTTTCCTTGTTTATACAATCTGGCAAGAGATTGATCCATAGTACGCATACCAAAATTCTGTCCTGTTTGAATAGAATTGTATAGCTGATGGTCCTTGCCTTCCCTTATTAAATTTCTTATTGCAGGTATACTGACCATATATTCCAGGGCAAGAACTCTTCCTTCACCTGTTATTGAAGGTATTAATTGTTGAGATATTATAGCTTTCAAAGTACCTGCTAATTGCTGTCTTATCTGGTTCTTTTTTTCATTGCTAAAAGCATCTACAATTCTTGATATTGCCTGAGGTGCTGTTTGGGTATGAAGGGTTGAAAAAACCAAATGTCCTGTTTCTGCAGCAGTAAGTGCAATCGCCATGCTTTCTTCATCCCTCATCTCTCCAACGAGAATTACGTCAGGATCATGCCTTAATGCGTATTTCAGTCCATCTGCAAAAGAATGTGTGTCTGTTCCTATCTCTCTTTGCCTTACAGTAGATTTATTATGCTTATGCAAAAATTCTATAGGATCTTCGATTGTAATAATACTTACGCATCTTGTTTTATTTATGATATCTGTAAGCGCTGCAAGTGTTGTAGATTTTCCGCTGCCTGTAGCACCTGTAACTAATACAAGACCTCTTGCTAAATTGCACAGATTTTTAATTTCCGGTATAAGACCAAGGCTGTCGAATTGGGGTACAATATAAGGAACAACTCTGAAAGCTGCTGCATAAGATCCTCTCTGACGCATTATATTGCCTCTGAAACGGGCTACACCTTCAATAGAATAAGAAAAATCCAGTTCCCACTTTTTTTTCAATTTATCCTGCTGCCAGTCTTCAAGTACAGAAAAAATCAACTTTTTCATTTGGTATGGCCTAATAACCGGATAATCAAGTGCTTCTATATTTCCGACTATCCTTATTTGGGGAGGAGAACCACAGACTAAATGGAGATCCGAAGCTCCTTTCCCGGAAGATAAGGTAAGCAGCCCTTTCATACTGACCGGATATTCCAATCCTGTTTTGTTTTCTGTCATCCTATTCCGACCTTTCTCCCCTAAGGATTACTTATGGTATCAATCATGTTTCTGATTTTTGAAATATTTTCCGGGGTTTCTTCAACCCACATAATGTATAAGGGAGTATCATCCCTGGAAACATTATTAGAAATAAAAAAGCTTGAAGCAGGTATTTTAGTCAGTGTTACAAGAAGATCCCTTCTTGAAGTCAAACGGGACTGGCCCGAAGCACTATTGGAATAATCAATGGGAACACGTATCTTTTCACCTGAAACATCAATATTATTAAGCATTTCTGTTATTACCGGTTTTCTGTCTGCCGGACCTACTACAAGTATTTCTTTTGAAAAGAATGGATACTCAAGTGCTATGACATTTATATCTTCAACATTAAGATATCCGAATCTTTTAACTGCCTCTGAGGGGCTGATGTAATTCAGATGATATGTGAAAAAGTTTGCTCCATCACTAACTATATTGTTGTCAAGTTCTTTCAAAAGAGATTTAATATCGAGGAGCTCTCTATAATCCCCAACTAACCATACAGTGTGCGCATTAGAATCCAAAGTTATAATCTGCGTAGTTATTCCAATCTCATTTGCTATTGTTTTAAACTTTGAAGCAGTAATATTCTTTAGATTCTGTGTAACTATATTTAAAGGCCAAGTAGTATTCTCCATCAAATCAACTTTAACAATTAATTCTTCAAAATCCAGAATATCTTTGCTTCTTGAATCAACCCATATTTTGTTGGGATTTGATTTGAAATATATAGTTTTTACATCTATCCCGGTTTCCTGTATTATTTCATTCAGATCCTCGGGGGATACAAAACTGAGCTTGTATGGTATCAATTCCAAAGGCATGGTACTCTCGATTGCATAATTATCCACAACATCAACCTTTTGAATAAGCTGTTCAATATCTTTCAAAGCCTGCCCGGCTGCATCAACCCATATTGTCCGGGGATTTGCATCAACAATCAGTGTTTTTGAATTAATGCCCATCTGATGAATGAGTTTATCCAGGGTTTGAGCAGTAACATACTCAAGTTTGAAAGATGATAGATTTATACCATTTTCAGTTTTATTCTCATCCGGACTGTTCTCTTTTAAATCGATCATAGAAATAAGTTCCCTGACCTTTGAAAGCGACGGAGGAGTACCCTGCACCCAAATTGCTTTTTCATTATTCTCTAGAGTAATTTTCTTAACAGATATTCCTAGTGCATCTATCTGACTGCTTATAATATCCGATGTAATATATTTGAGATTGAAGCGGGTAAGCGTCATTTGATTCATAAAATCTCTCTGAAGAGTTTCGCTATTGCCTACAACAATAAGGTTTCCACTTTCTACATACTCCAAGCCGAGGGTTTTTAATAGGTAGTCTAAAGCTGTACGCGGTGCTGTATTTTTTATCTGGAAAGAAGCTGTAACAGGCTCTTCAGCTAAAATTATATTAACATTCATGGCTAATGCAAGTGTAGAAAGGATATCTCTTAAATCCGCATTTTTAAAGGTAATTGACACTGCCTTGGGAACAATGCCTGTACTGACTGTATTATTTGTGCTTGCTTTTAAATCAGCAGCGGTATTGTTGATAGTTTCGGTTGTGTTTGATCCTAAGTTGGCATCTTTATTATTGATGATAGAATTAACATTGCCCGTATCTTTCTTTGGAATCTTAAGCTCCTGACCGGGAATTATTATACTTGGTGTTTGCAAATCATTAATTTTTATTATATTTGCTTTAGATACTCCATATTCTCTAGCAATTTCAGTAATAGTATCACCTTTTTCAACAATATATATAATATGTCCTTCATCAGATGAATTTGGTACATTAACTTCAGAGGGTGCATCAGCATATACTTTTTGAAGTATATCTGAGTTTATTGAAAATGCAAAATTGAAGCACAAAAACATAATCAATATTAATGAAACAACATTACCATTCTTCAAGCAACCGCTATCATCTGTTCTTTTTTTACCAACCCTGTAATTTTTAAATTTAATAGTCATAAATCACCATTTGCCCCCTCAACTAAATTGCTAGTAACATGTTAATCAACGTAAAATCATTTTTGCGTTATATATACTAATGTCGTAAATAAGCTTTAAGTCTAGTCTGAAAAAGTTATATATGATTCCTTTTCACCATTTACAAGTAATACTCCATTTTCTTCTATTTTTGAAACTTTCCAGGTATTGTTTATAACCTCTCCTTCTCTTACAATATAAGAGTTTTGAGAAATTTCTATAATAGCAATAGAACCATCATTGCTTCCTGTAAGAACGCCCGAAAGCCTCATGGGTAAATCGAAAGGATTAACGGGGTTACTGGTATTTTTATTTTCATTTGAATTAGTCTTTACATTTTGGTTTTCTTTATCTGCAGTTCTTTCTGTTTGCGGAAGCACTTCTACTTTATTGCCGCTAACTTCAACTTTATCATTTCCTGTTGCATTTGATTTATTATTGGTTGTCTGATTTGTCGTTGGATTCTGCGTTTTATTTGCATTAACCGTTGCAGCCTTATCTCCACAAGAATACAATACTATTACTATAATTAGTAGAACCATTAATAATGGTACAAGATAAACAAGGCTTTTATTTTTTTTAAAAAAGTCTGATATTGCTTCTTTAAATTTATTTAAATCATTCATAAAGATGCCTTTCCCATTAAAATATTTCTTGTATGAATCCGTAGTTATTTAGTAGTAATATAATGTTTATATTAGTTACCATAATATCATTATACGACACTTTTGTATTAAATACCATATGTAAAAGCAACATTATGTCGAAGAATATTATGGTTTTTTTGTAAATGTTACGTATTAATTGTAAATCGAGTAGCTAGAAAACAGGAGTAATTTCCTGTTTTCTTTGCTCTCACAGAACCGTACATACGTTTCCCGTATACGGCTCCTGAAATTGGTATCATCCAGCGTAAAAGGATGACAGTACCCCAACATCATAAGTCGTAATATCTATCAGACCTAACTCTTCAAAATATTTATTAGGTAGGAGTATATGGATAATATGCACCTTGGAGTTCTTCCAGCGGCGCACATCCATTTTCTCCCCATTTCCAGCGATACCTTTCCGACGCATGTCTTTATGCATTTTCTTGTAGGTTTTCCACTGTTTCATCCGAAGCATCCTAAGTCTTCTTCTAATCCAAGCCATGATATCTTTGCAAAGGCTCTTGATATTAGCTGCTCTGTAGTAGTTCATCCAGCCCCTGAGGACAGGATTCAAGAATTTTATGACATCCTCTATTGGGATGCCGCAATTTCTCTTGGTTATTCTCCTGATTTTGTCCTTGAATCTCTTTAGTCGTTTTGGGTGTATGGTTACATAGTGCGGAAATATTATAAACCCTAGAAACGCCACGCCCTTTGAGACATTCGTTAGAGTTGTCTTCTCTTCATTGACAGTCAGCTTTAATTCTTCTTCCAGTATCCTTCGGGCATAAGCTAGGTGGTTCCCTGCATCTGCTTTATTTCTAGCGAAGATTAGGATATCATCTGCGTACCTCACGATACGGATGCCCTTATCCTTCATTTTCTGGTCAAAGACATTCAAGTAGATATTGCTGAGCAATGGTGAGATGACGCCACCTTGAGGACTTCCGAGTTCTGTTTCACTGAATGAATCATCCTTCATTACTCCCGCCTTAAGAAACTTTTCTATTAGCTTCAGTACTTTGCTATCGCTTATCTTTGCCGACACTTCCCTCATGATGATACTATGGTCCAGTGTGTCAAAGCATTTGCTAAGGTCCATATCCGCAACATAGGTCAGGTTGTAGGTGTTAAGGAATTTCTCCGCCTTTGCAACTGCCTTGTGCTGTGATTTGCCTGGTCTATAGCCATAGCTGGACGGGTGAAAGTCTTTATCAAAGATTCCTTCAATGATGTTTACTATTGCCTGCTGTACCACCCTGTCTTTTACAGTTGGCACGGTGACTTCATACTGCACACCTCCCAAGACTGTTTTGGAATTTTAATATTTATCATTAACGGGCTTTAGTTTTCGTAAGATGCCCGGATTTCTGTACCCATTCCCGCAATTCTGCTTCTTTGTTCTCGTCTATTTGAATATCCCAAGGCCATCCAGGAGCAACTTTCTTTGCTTCTAAAACACCTCTGCTAATCCAGTAATAGACAGTATCCATTCCCACGTTGAAACGTGCTGCCACTTCCTTTACAGACAAGCCTTTGCTATGCATGGATAGCACTGGTATTTTGTTTTTATATCGGATCCACTTAATGGAACCCACGGTAAATTTCCTACCTTCAGGTGTATGTAATCCAGATTCATTTAGGTGGTCTACAATCTGACTATCAGTCAAGGTAGCAGATAGTTTGCGAATC
>DAOSDD010000132.1:0-12125 GCA_035362115.1 Clostridiales bacterium
AGACAGAGCTCGTAGATGTAATAGAAGGAATGGTAAGCGGCTATAGTGCAACTACCTTAGGTAGTCAGACAGTGACAATGAGCTATGGCGGCAAGAGTGTATCAGTTGATGTAACAGTGAGAGACTACGTAACCAGCATAAACATAACAGCAGAGCCTACTAAGAAGCTATATTATATAGGAGATGCCTTAGATTTAACCGGAATGGTAGTAGAAAGCATGTATGCCAGTGGAGCAAAGGCAATCTTAACAGAAGAGGACTACAGCGTAAGCGGCTTCGACAATTCAAAGGAAGAAATTGAACAGCTAATTACAATAAGCTATATAGATGGAGATGGTACTTATACAGCATCGCTCAATATAAGAGTTACAGCTGATACCATTGATAGTATTATTGTAAGTGTTAAACCCGATAAGTTGATATACTACATTACTGAAGATACAGCACTTGACCTGACAGGCGGCAAGATAACGGTTAAGTGGGCAGGAGCAGGTGATGTACCAGTAGACTTGACAGATTCTCTCATACTTGTTTCAGGATTTGACATGGATACTGCCGGCACTAAATCCATAACGCTAAGCTATGGTGGAAAGAGCACCAGCTTTACCATCGAAGTTAAATATAGGACATATAAAGTAGAATTCAGTACAAGCGGCGGAAGCACAATACCGGAACAGGTTGTGAATAAAAACGGTACAGTAACATTACCAGTAGCTCCACCTACAAAGGGAGGCTATACATTTGAACATTGGTACCTGGATGATCCGGCAATAGACTTTGATTTTAATACTCCAATCGTAGCAGATATCATCTTAAATGCAAAGTGGGCTCCGGTTATTGCAAGTGTTGCAAGCGTTTCGGCTGTAAATGGCAAGACCACAGTCATTCTGGCTGCACAGCCGGCAGTGGCGCCAGCCCTGAGCGACTTTACTTTAATGGTTTATAAAGACGGCGATACGACTGGCTCAGCTATTACTCCAGCAAGCCTTGTATATGATGGGAATAAAACTGTTTCAATAAACTTCGCGGCTATAGCACAAACTTCATCAACACAGAGTATAGTTATAGGGGTATCTCTGTCAGGAGGGGTAGAATTAAAGACAGCCCCATATACAATATCTGCAACAAGCAGCGGGGGCGAGGTGCCAGGTGGCGGTGACATCCCGGGTGGCGGAGGAACACCAGGTGGTGGCGATATCCCGGGCGGCGGGGGAACCCCAGGCACCGGTGGAACTCCAGGTGGAACAGGCGGTGACGATAAGAAGCCTGATGAAAAACCCGAAGATAAGCCTGAAGATGGGAAAGAAGATGAAAAACCTGCTATAGGAAGCAAGACTGTGAATCTTCCTGATGGAACAACTGCTAATATTATTACAAAAGATGATTTCAAAGAACTTATATCTGATATAGGTCAGGGTGGTACTATTGAAATAGACATGAGCCGGATTGGTAAGAGCAACTCAATTATACTCTCTCTTCCGAGCATTGAGCCAGAAGGCAAGAAGGATTCAACATTAATAGTTACAACATCCACCGGTCAGGTAACTATAGATATAGATAAGCTGCTCCAAAGTGGATTAGGTAACAAGACAGATGCAGAAATTATAATATCGCCTGAAACCGGAACAGCCGAAATATTTGTTGGTGGTAAGAAGCTTGATTTACCGGCTTTTGATAACCCAATCAGTATTTCTATGGGCTATGCAGTGAAGCCTGTTCAAAACACCGATTACCTGGTTGCATACTGGGAAGATGAAAATGGTAATAGAACAATACTTCCTATGAGTTACTTTGAAAATGGTGCAATGAACTTTTCACCACCTTCTTCAGGAAGGGTTGGCGTAATGCACAATGAAGTGATGTTTGAGGACACCTTGGATCGCTGGATGGATGATGATGTTTGCTATCTGGCAGCAAGAGGAATAATTAAAGGCACAGGAGGCAAAAACTTCTCTCCTGATGCAAATATTAACCGTGCTGACTTTGTTGTATTGCTTGTACGTATGCTAGGAGTTAGTGCAGACACGATCGAAAACTTTGACGATGTGGATAGCAATGCCTACTACGCCAGAGAGCTTGCAATAGCCAGGGCTTTGGGTATAGTAAATGGAATAGGCGGAAACAAGTTCAATCCAAACGGCGAAATAAGCCGACAGGATGCCTTTGTAATGCTCTACAGAGCTATGAAAAAGTATTCGAGATTACCTGACTCGATTAGTAACAGTAATCCTGAATTTAAGGACTTTGGTGATGTCTCTGATTATGCCCTTGAGAGCATTGAAAGCTTTACAAAATCCGGTATAGTAAAGGGCTCAGGAGGTTATTTGAATCCTAAAGATACAACAACCAGAGGAGAAGCAGCAGCCCTATTCAGGAGAATTATAAAGTATTTCATGAAGTGAAGATGGGTTTTTTAGGGGAAACAAAGGAAAAACTAATGAAAAAATGAGGATATGAAGGGGGCAGAGATTCTGCCCCCTTTGCTTTCAAAAAAAATAGTTTTCTTCACTTTTATCTTTAAGAATACTTGCTACCGGGAAATATGCACCACATAATTTTTTTAATACTTTACATTATATCCGTAAGTATTTATAATAATATATATAAATATGAATGTTAGATACAGATAAATGTAATGAAAAGGGATAATAGGCTAAATTTCTTCATCTACAGAGAACCCTGGTTGCTGTGAATGGGCGTTGCGGAATTAGCTGAACAGGCCTTGGAACTTTGCACCGAAACTATATTTGAGTATTAGGCTGCAACGGGTGTACCCGTTATTGTACTAAAGAATTATGCAGACTGTTAAACGTACTGATATGCAAACTGTTATAAGGATTATTATGCAAACTGTATATTATTGAAGAATCTGTACAGCTTTCCGCATTTGTTCTTGATGAGACCTTTGTTGTGAGACAGAGGTAAATTGGAGTGGTACCACGAAGCATGTGCTCTCGTCTCCAGGATATATATTCCTGGAGGTGGGAGCTTTTTTGATATAGTTTAAAACTAGAGCTTAATAACAACTTTTTAGTGATTTTATATTTAACGACTTGATAGTAAAGTGACTCAATGTTTTTAATAATTTAGATTTTTAATAAATGAATATTAATTAATAATTTAATGCAAATTCAATATAAAGGAGACAATAATATGAATAATGACAGAGAGAAAAACATTAATGAGACAAATAATAATGAAAGAAGCGCAACCAGACCACAATTCCCTAAACGTGCGGTAATAACTGCAGGAATGCCTTATGGAAACAAAGAGCTTCACTTTGGACATATAGGAGGGGTTTTCGTTCATGCTGATACTTTTGCACGTTTCATGAGGGATCGCATTGGAAAAGAAAATGTAATCTTTGTATCCGGGACAGATTGCTACGGTTCACCAATATTGGAGCATTACAACCGGTTGGTCGATGAAGGCTTGTTTGAAGGCACAATTGAAGACTTTGTACGGCATAATCATGAACTGCAAAAAGAGGTTCTGCAATTATATCATATTGATCTGAATCTTTTTGCTGCCTCAAGTATTGGACGTGCTGCCGAGATTCATCGTGAGAATTCTTCTGATTTCATTAGAAAACTATATTCAAATGGGCATCTTACAAAAATGACAACTTCACAATTTTATGATGCGGAACTTGATGTTTTCCTTAATGGCCGTCAGGTTATTGGACAATGTCCCATTGACGGATGTACATCAGAAAGAGGATATGCAGATGAATGTTCATTAGGGCATCAGTATATGCCCATTGATCTTATCAATCCTAAAAGTACTCTTTCAGGAGAAAAGCCGGAAATGAGGGATGTAACAAACTGGTATTTTAAACTTGACAAATTTCACGAATTGTTGTCACAGTGGGTGGAAATTATGGAAGAAGACCCCAAATCCAGGAATTTTGTTTTAAAAAGTATCAAAGAGTTCCTGGAACCGCCAGTAATTTATGTAAAGAGAGATCAGCTTGATTTGCTGAATACAATTAATGATAAACTCCCGGTATTTACTTTGAATGATGAGGATAATAAATCATCAGTTGTTATGATATTTGATAACCTGGAGGATAGGGAAAAGGCATGTACAGTACTTGCTGAGAACTCAATTCGTTTCCGGACAGGCAAAACTCTGGTACCGTTCAGACTAACCGGAAATATTGAATGGGGGGTTCCGGCACCATCACTTGAAGGATTAGATGATTTGACTATCTGGGTATGGCCGGAATCTCTATGGGCTCCTATTTCATTTACAATGACCTGCCTCGAAATGCAGGGCAAGGACAAGAGTACCTGGAAGGCTTGGTGGTCTTCAAAGAACTCAAAAGTATACCAATTTATTGGTGAAGACAATGTATACTTTTATGGACCTGCAGAAATGGCCATGTTCATGGGACAGCAAGGCAAAGAACCGTCTGTTAACCCGCCGGAGGGATAACTGCAGCTTCCGGAGCTAATAGTTAACAACCATATTCTCTTTTTAGATAAAAAAGCCAGTAGCAGCGGTAAAATCAAACCACCTGCTGCTAAAGATCTGCTTGAATACTATACAGCCGAGCAATTAAGGGCACATTTTCTTGGCTTAGGTCTTGGAATAAGGAGTGTAGGATTTAAACCAAAACCATTAGACCCTAAGGCTGGTGAAAAGGATGGTGACCCGGTATTGAAAGAGGGCAATTTGCTTGCCAATGTATTTAACCGGGCTGCTAGACCATGCTTTTATACCGCACAAAAGTATTATAATGGGAATATACCGGTTGGCAATGTAAGTGTTGAGGTACTTGAGGAGGCTGAAAAAACTATCCTTGAATTTGAAAGATTAATTTCGAAATATGATTTCCATATGGTAATGAATCTCATGGATACGTATATTCGTAATATAAATAAATATTGGTCAAAAAATATCCGGCAGGCAGAAGACAACAATGATTCCGAACTCCGCTTTCAGGTATTGGTTGACACTTTTCATATGGTCAGAACAGCAACAGTTCTCATGCATCCTATTGCTCCTGAAGGAACTGAGATGATACTTGAGTATCTTAATCTTGATAAAAATGCCGAGGAATTTTGGAGCTGGGAATATGTTTTTGAACCTGTATATGTTTTTATGAGCAATCCTGAAAAACATAAGCTCAAATTCCTGGAACCAAGAGTTGATTTTTTTAAAAAACATCCCAGTCAGATTAAGAATATTGAGCCTTAGTAATTCTGTCATAATTGTTGGAATTTTGGTAAAGGCATTGGAACTTTGACAAAATTACGTATTTATGTATATTTTAGGTAAAGACATTAAATATATATTTAAAGTATGCATATTGTAATATATGAACAAACTAACAATTGAGGACTTTGCCCTGGAAACATATAAATAAATAATGCATAAATAGATTATATATAAATAAATTATATAAAGGAGATGAATGTATGGCAATTTTCGAGAACATAGGTAAGAAAGTTACTGAAGCTGCGCAGGTTGCGGCTAAAAAATCGGGAGAATTAGTAGAAGTAACCAAATTAAACATGAATATCAGTTCGGAAGAGGATAGAATACAAAAGCTTTATGAGCAAATTGGCAGGGAAATATATAAATATTTTACTTCTGAAAAGGATATTCCTGAAGAACTAAAAGATGTGTGCGCTGAAATACGATCAAGAGAAGAAACTATTAAAGGTATTAAGGCAAGGATTCTTGAAATTAAGAATCTGCAAGAATGCAATGCGTGTGGAGCCGAACTGGAGAGAAATATTGCATTTTGCCCCAAGTGCGGTGCAAAGCAGGAACACTAATAAAATATGTACCCGGATTACTTCAACACGAAAAACTTGTACATCAAAAAGGCTATTTCCACGAAAAGGGAATAGCCTTTTGCCATCGGCATTTTCATCAACAGCTTTTATCTATCCAATTCAAATCAGTAGGACTCCTGCTGTATTTTCCAAAAACAAATTCAAAAAAATTTTAAATAAAAAAGGAATTTAGAAATTTATGTAGAATATAATTAATAGATATGTAATCGTGTGCATGACTATTAATACTACTTTGTTATGCTGCTAATGGAAGACATTGCTTTCCAAATTGGCAGTAGTATTAATTTTTATATTTAATTAAGTAGAATGTCTGTTGAAACAAGGAGATGTTTATGTCAGTTACTGTTAAGGATGTTGCAAGGATGGCAGGGGTGTCAACTGCAACAGTTTCAAGAGTAATAAATGATGATCCCAGAATAAGCAGGGAGACAAGTGAAAAAGTTAAAAAGTGCATTAGTGATCTGGATTATAGGGTTAATAATATAGCAAGAAGTTTAAAGACCAGTAGGACATATACTATAGGGTTTATAGCTCCTGAGATAACCAATGATTTTTTTATGAGCATAGCCAAAGGGGTAGAGGACGAATCCAGAAAGTATGGATATAGTATTATTGTATGTAATTCAAATGAAAGTATAAAGGAAGAAGAAGATAGAATAAGGCTTTTGAGTGAAAAATGTGTGGATGGTATTATTATTATACCTGCATCAGATGAAGGGAAGCACTTTAATCATTTGAAAGAGCTTAATATGCCTGTAGTTCTTGTGGACCGGCTTGTTAATAATTTTGAGAGCGATGCCGTGCTTGTAGATAATATAAATGGTACATATTCTGCAATAGAATATCTTATAAATATGGGACATGGAAGGATAGGCTTTATAAGCGGAGATTTAAAATTGACATCGGCTATGGAACGCTACCAAGGATATAAAAGGGCTTTATCAGACTATTGCATACCTTATGATGAGAAAATAGTGAAATTTGGTGACTTTCATATTAGGGGCGGATATGATATGATGAAAAAACTTTGTGAGGCTGATAACCCGCCATCTGCAGTCTTTATATCAAACTACTTTATGCATGTAGGAGCTACTAAGTACCTTATGGAAGAAGATATTAACAAGGGAAAAAGAAGTTCCGGGCAGAATAACAAGAATATAATAATTGCCAGCTTTGATGATATGGAACTATCTACTTTACTAGGGTTTTGTAAATTAAGAGTAGCACAGCCCATGATGGAAATTGGCAGTAAAGCGGCACAACTTCTTTTAGGTAGAATTAATAATGACTTTGAAAGAATTAATAATGATAATGATGCTGCAGCCGGCGACAGTCAGAACAACAGAGTAATAAGGTTGAAGACCAGATTGGTAGTAAATCAGCAAATTATCAGTTAATCCTGATATGGTGTGTTAAATCACAGAAACAACAGGTGAGTAGTAAATAAACCATTAAGCTGTCCATGACTTAAGTTCCTGGCTTATAGTTTTGAAAACCGGATTAAATGCAATCGAGTGCATAAACTCGAAATTAAAAAATAAATTTTTAAGGGGGTTTTTCCATGGCAAATCCATTAAGTATTAATGTCAACCCACCCAGGCAAAGACTAAGAGGCAGTCTTCCCAAAGTAGGGATACGCCCGGCTATCGATGGCAGGCGCAGAGGTGTGAGAGAGTCTCTTGAGGAGCAGACAATGAATATGGCAAAAGCAGCAGCAAAATTGATTACAGAAAATCTTAAGCATCCTAACGGTATGCCTGTAGAATGTGTTATTGCGGATACCTGTATTGGTGGAGTAGCTGAATCAGCAATGGCAGCTGAAAAGTTTGCAAGGGAAGGTGCTGGTGTTTCCCTCACTGTAACTCCATGCTGGTGTTATGGTTCAGAAACTATGGACATGGATCCCTTTACTCCTAAAGCCATATGGGGGTTTAATGGGACAGAGCGGCCCGGTGCAGTGTATCTTGCTGCCGCACTTGCTGCTCATAGCCAGAAAGGACTGCCTGCATTCAGTATTTATGGCAGGGATGTTCAGGATGCAAATGACACAAGTATACCTCAGGATGTTAGAAGAAAAATACTTCAGTTTGCAAAAGCAGGGCTTGCTGTTGCTGAAATGAAAGGAAAATCCTATCTATCTCTTGGAACAGTTGCAATGGGGATTGCAGGTTCAATAGTTAATGAAGAATTCTTCCAAAATTACCTTGGTATGAGAAATGAATATGTGGATATGGTGGAATTTATCAGAAGAGTAGATGAAGAAATCTATGATAAAGACGAGTTTGAAAAAGCTATGAAATGGGTTAAAGAAAACTGTAAGGAAGGTTGTGATAATAACCCTGAAGCTGTTCAGCATTCCAGAGAAAGAAAAGAAAAAGACTGGGAAATGAGTGTTAAAATGGCTATAATAGCCAGGGACCTTATGATTGGAAATCCTGAACTTGCTGATATGGGCTATGGTGAAGAGGCACTTGGACACAATGCTCTTGCTGCAGGTTTTCAGGGACAGAGACAGTGGACTGATCATTTCCCCAACGGGGATTTTATGGAGGCCATACTTAATTCTTCTTTTGATTGGAATGGCATAAGGCAGCCTTTTATATTTGCAACTGAAAATGACAGTCTAAATGGTGTAGCTATGCTGTTTGGACACCTTTTGACCAACACAGCTCAGGTATTTGCGGATGTAAGAACATACTGGAGTCCTGAAGCTCTAAAGAGAGTAACCGGCATGAAGCCTGAAGGTCTTGCAGCTAATGGGCTGATTCACTTAATTAATTCAGGAGCTGCCGCCCTGGATGGAACAGGTGAACAGACGATTAACGGAAAACCTGCAATGAAACCTTTCTGGGAAATAACTCCTGAAGAAGCTGCAAAGTGCCTTGATGCGACACAATGGAGACCCGCAAGTCTGGGATACTTCAGGGGAGGCGGATATTCATCGGATTTCCTTACCAAAGGTGGAATGCCTGTAACAATGTCCAGAGTTAACATAATAAAAGGTCTGGGTCCCGTACTTCAGATTGCGGAAGGCTATTCAGTAGAACTTCCTGAAAAGATACATGAAATACTGGATAACCGTACCGATCCTACCTGGCCTACTACCTGGTTTGCCCCCATATTAACAGGAAGAGGTCCTTTTGAGGATGTTTACTCTGTAATGGCCAACTGGGGAGCAAATCATGGTGCATTTAGCTATGGACATATTGGTGCTGACTTGATAACTCTTGCCTCGATGCTAAGGATCCCTGTATCCATGCACAATGTTTCAGAAGGTAGAATTTTCAGGCCAAGTACCTGGTCAGCTTTTGGTACTTGTGAGCTTGAAGGAGCAGATTACAGGGCATGTGCCAATTTCGGGCCTTTATACGGAAGAAAATAAATAAGAAGAAAATAAGTAATTAGATGTGTATAAAAATGTGATGAGATGTTTTGGTTACTGCTGATTTTGTAACATAAATTTAATTCGGGGACTATGATTTAACCCCCGGATTATTTTTTTTACATCGAATTTATATAAACAGGCATTGATTTAACCAAAGCGCCAAAAAGCCTCCCGCCTTTATTACAGACAGGAGCTGAGTTGCTGCAGATCGGACTGGGTTGTTATTTTCAAAATGCCAGGTTTGTACGATGCCTATATTTGCTTTAACCGGTTTTTAGTCGGAGATATAGCTCCTGGGTGCATTTAATTTATCTGAAGAAAATATTGGTAAGGGGCACCGTAACGATAGCCCCTGATAAATATTTCTTCAGATTTGATAAATGCACCCTAGCTCCTGCACTTTAGTGCAGTGGTCTTCAGGTAGTGCTATAATTAATATAGGTATATGGAAGTTAGTAATGCATGAACAGGGAATTTTTGGAGGCTGATAATGAAGTATACTTCAATTAATGAAAGAGTGCAGGATATTAAAGGCAATACTGAAGAAATAAGCAGGTTTATTGAAGAGTATAAACCATTTATTGCATCATCCGCTGGAAAAATTTCCGGAAAGTATCTAAGGTACGGTGATGACGATGAGCTTAGTATAGCACTTATGGCTTTTACAGAAAGCATTAATTCCTATGATATTTCGAAAGGCAAATTCTTAACTTTTGCACAAGGAGTTATAAGGAGAAGGTTAATTGATTACTACAGAAAAGAGAGAAAACATATAAATGTTATTTCTTTGAATGAATATTACTATGAAAATACAGATGATATGGATCTGAGTACCGAAGAGTCAATAGGAAAGTTCCAGCTGGATGAAATTAATGAATATAGGAAACTTGAAATAGCAGAACTTGATAAGGAACTGAAAGGGTGGGATATCAGTTTTTCGGATCTTGTGAAGGTATCGCCGAAACATAAGGATACTCGCGAAACATGTAAAGTAATAATTAAGCATATTCTTTCAAAACCTGATCTTTTAGAATTTATTAAAAACAAGAAATACATTCCTGTTTCAGATTTAGGAAAATCGTTAAATTTATCCCGTAAAAAGATTGATAGACTCCGAAAATATATAATAGCAATGTTAATTATTATTAGCGGAGATTACCAATATCTAAAAGAATATATTAGAGATTACATACTTTGATTTATATGGACTATATATAATCCATTTAATATTTAGTATAGTAAATCTCACAGTGGGGTGATTTTATGAAAGGGATAGTTGTAGAAACAAAAGGTAGGTTTGCTGTTGTTATGAAAAATGATGGCGAATTTGTGAAAATTAGAAATCACGGAAATCTAATAGTTGGATATGAAACGGATATTTCCGAACGAAATACAGAATTTGTTAATTCGGCTACAACCAGACATGCCGGTATTATATACAGAATGGCTTCTGTTGCTGCTGCACTGATTCTTATTTTTGGAATGAGTTATGTCGTTTACAGCTATAATGTACCATATGCATATATTAGTGTTGATATAAACCCAAGTATAGAAATAACTACTAATATATTTGATAGAATAATAGACATAAAAGGAGTTAACACTGATGGAGAAAAACTGATAGCCCTTGAAGATTATGTAAACAAAAAAATTGATAAGGGAATAGGGCATATAATTAACAGCGCAGTTAATGAAGGGTATATTAAGCCTGAGAATGGTAACATGGTTTTTATGACTGTATCTGCAAAGAATGAAAAAAAAGCCGGCAAACTTGAAAAGAATATAGAAGCTGTGGCATTAGAGGAAATTCAAGCATCAGGAGCTGATTCCAGTCTCTATATTGAGGAAGTTGCAGTTGATAAACATGATGAAGCTGAAATTTTGGGGATATCGCCGGGTAAACTTGTATTAATTGATAAGTTGAGGGAAAGTGATTCTCAAATAAAACCAAGTGACTATGCTGATGTATCTGTTAAGGAAATTATGAAATCTGTTATTGAAAACAAGAAGGAAGAAATATTCCAAAATAAAATGCTGAAGAATGAAGAAAAGGCCAAAAAGAGAGAGGAACATGAATTAGAGAAAGAAGAAAACAAACAGCAGGGAAGCATACAACAAGGAAACAAACTGAAGGAAGGCAAGCAGCAAGATAAGCAGAACAATCCGGTACTGAATGCAAAAATGAAAAACAATAATAATGAGAAACCAAAGAATGAACCAAAGAATGAACCAAAGAATGAAGCAAAGAATGAAGCAAAGGATGGAGCAAAGAATCCGGTAAAAGGCAATCCTAACAGAAAGAATGAAGACATTAAAGAGGATAACAGTGAAGATATAAATAGGCACAGCGATGATGATGATATTAATTCTATTGAAGATGACGAAAAAGATACTGATTATTCAGGCTTTAATAAAGAAAAAGTCAATAAGGGTAATATAAAACCAAACGAAAAAGTTAACGAAAAACCAAACGAAAAAGTTAATGAAAAAGTTAATGAGAAAGTTAAAGGAAAAGGAAATAAAAAATCAAACGAAAAAGGAAATGTAAAAAAATAAGCGAGAACAAGATTAAAAGAAGAAAGATTTAAGCTATCACAAATAGCTTTAATTTCCCTACTAGTAGCATTCTGATGTGCATCAGGGTGCTATTTTTTATGCATAAGCGGGGACATAAACAGGTAAGCAGGGACAGTTCTCCAGTTATTCATAAAATCTTTATGAGCATAATCGACAAAGCATATCATAAATTTTACATTTCGAAGTTAAAGTATACTACGCCTACTACCTGATATAAATTAGACTATGGTTATCTACTCAAGTCTTTTGGTGGTTTATGTCTTTAAAAATGATAAGAATGCTGACTGAAAACGACAAATATCAGACATTGTATTGTTTATAATTGGCATTACATATTTCATACTCAGAGAACTGCG
>DAOSDD010000133.1:0-12123 GCA_035362115.1 Clostridiales bacterium
CAAAACTCCTTTTAATATACTCTCTCTCAGACCCTTTTCTACAGCCGGGAAATACTGTCTTGGCACTGACCCGCCGAATATCTTTTCTTCAAAGGTGAGATCATCGTTCTCTCCAGGTTCGAATTCAACAAATACATGTCCATACTGCCCGTGACCACCACTTTGTTTTTTATGCTTTCCTTCAGCTTTAACCTTTTTTCTTATAGTTTCTCTGTAAGGTATTTTGGGGTCAATTAAGTTTACACCAACACCGAATTTGGCCTTCATCTTGCTTATAATAACATCCAAATGCTGCTCTCCCATACCATAAATAAGTGTCTGCCGTGTTTCAGAATTTATTGCAACTTTAAATGTCGGATCTTCATCCTGCATTCTCTGCAAGCCTGTACCTATTTTGTCCTCATCACCTTTAGACTTTGGTTCAACTGCAAGACTTATAGCAGGTTCAGGGAAAACAATCTTCTCTAATACTACAGGTTTTGATTGATCACAAATAGTATCATTGGTATTGGCATTCTGCATTTTTGCAACTCCGCCAATATCTCCTGCTATGAGTTTGTCTGTAGGTATTTGTTTCTTTCCTCTCAATACAAAGAGCTGTGATACCTTTTCAGTTTTTTCCGTTGTTGAATTATAAACAACAGAATCTGTCTTTATTGTACCGGAATATACTCTGAAAATTGATATTTTACCTACAAACGGGTCGGCAATTGTCTTGAATACCAATGCTGAAAATGTTTCATCAGATGTAGGTTTCAATTCAACAGTTTCTTCACTGCCTACTTTTTTAGCAGTAATTGATTTTGTATCAGAAGGTGAAGGCAAATAATTTACAATAGCGTCCATAAAAAGCTTTATGCCTGCATTATTTATTGCTGAACCGCAGAATACAGGAACAATTAAACCCTGGCATATACCGTTTCGCAAACCTCTGGCAATTTCTTCAGGAGTAAAGTCATCTCCGGAAAAATATTTTTCCATAAGTTCTTCATCAGATTCTGCAACAGCTTCTTTTAAACCTTCCCAAAGTTCCTCAACTTTATCTTTTAGATTTGCAGGAATATCACTATCAACCAGCTTGTCTTTATCAAATCTTCCAGCTTTCCTTGTAATTACATCCACTATTCCAACAAACTTTTCATTTTCAATAATTGGTATCTGGAAAGCAACGATACCACTGCCAAAAGTGCTTACCAACTGATCAAAAACTTCAAAAAAGTTTGCATGTTCTTCATCCATTTTGCTAATAAAAAACATTTTGGCCAAGCCCTGCTCTTTAGCAAATGCCCATGACTTTTCAGTTCCTACTGCTACTCCGCCCTTTGCAGGTAATGAAATAATTGCGCTTTCAGCAACCCTTATTCCCTGTTTTACTTCACCTACAAAATCAAAAAATCCCGGAGTGTCAATAATGTTTATTTTATTGTCATTCCATTCACAAGGAGCCATGGCAGTATTAATTGAAAACTTTCTCCTAATTTCCTCAGGGTCATAATCAGTTGTGGTTGTACCATCCGGTACTTTTCCAAACCTATCCAATACGCCTGTATTAAAAAGCATTGCTTCGGCTAAAGTAGTTTTGCCAGAGCCTCCATGGCCCAATAAACATACATTACGCAGTTTCCCAACTGTATAATCTTTCATTAAAACAACTCCCCCTTAATCATATATTTAAATGTCCGGGACAACATTTCAGAAATCAGGCAACATAAAACAGCAATTAATACTTTATTGCTGCAACCAAGCCAAATTAATTTGGCTATATGAGTTTAACCAAAATTAAGGTTTAACCACTTCCCTGTTTTCCGTAAACTGCTTTGCCTACCGTACTTTATTTATTAATTAAACAAATTATTAATATATATATAGTATAGCTATTTATGCTTGATATTTAAACATTATTAAGCAAAATAATTTAACATTTCCATATTAAAATTTACCTATACTACAATATGATAACATATAATAAACTAATATTTCAAAATATAACAAATTTATTCCTATCAAAGTATTCATTTAAACAGCCATTTTATTATAGCACATAAATAATATTTTTGAATAGTGTTTTTTAAACATTTATGGATTTTATGGATTTTGGATTTTCTAAATTCTTGACATTTATCCGCACCAGGTGTAAATTGTTATTTAATATTATTTATGATAATATTGAAGAATGGTAGAATAGTAGAATAGTAGAATGGTAATTAAAAAAATGTCTCAGACTATTTAATGCTGAATTTTATTGTAGAAATGTAGAAAGGAAGAATAACCGCATGATTATTGTTATGAAACCCGGTTCTCAGGAAAAGGATATAAGAAATATATCTGAAGTTCTTGAATCTCTAGGTCTTGGAGTCCATATTTCAAAGGGCGTTGAAAGAACAATAATAGGAATTATAGGTGATAAAAGGGCATTGAGAGATATACCTCTTGAACTTATGCCCGGAGTTGAAAAGCTTGTGCCTATAGTAGAATCCTATAAGTTGGCCAGCAAAACATTCAAACCTGAACACAGTACTATTAATGTAAACGGTGTAAAAATAGGCGGCTCTGAACTTATAATGATTGCAGGTCCATGCGCTGTTGAAAATTCCAAACAGATTATGGAAGCTGCTTTCGCAGTAAAAAAATCCGGAGCCAGGTTATTAAGGGGAGGAGCTTTTAAACCAAGGACATCTCCATACAGTTTTCAAGGGCTTGAAGAAGAAGGTCTCAAAATGATGAAAGAAGCAGGAGATGCTACAGGTTTACTACTGGTCAGCGAGGTTACCAGTGAAAAGTCTCTTGAAATATCAGAAAAATATGTAGATATATTCCAAATAGGAGCAAGAAATGCTCAGAATTTTCAGCTTCTTAGAGAGGTAGGTCGTTCAAAAAAGCCTGTCCTTTATAAACGCGGTCCTTCTACAACAATTGAGGAATGGCTTAATGCTGCAGAGTACATCATGAGTGAAGGAAATTACAATGTTGTATTATGTGAAAGGGGTATACGGACATTTGAAACAGCTACACGCAACACTCTTGATCTGAGTGCCGTTCCTGTAGTAAAGAACTTGAGCCACCTGCCTATAATAGTAGATCCCAGTCATGCTGCAGGCAAAGCACAATATGTAAGTTCCCTCTCTCTTGCTGCAATTGCTGCAGGTGCAGACGGACTTATTATTGAAGTGCATCCAGAACCGCGATGTGCCTTGTCTGATGCTTCTCAGCAGCTAACCCCATCAGATTTTGATATTTTATGCAAGGATATAAGTAAAATGGCACCAATAGTGGGTAGAGAATATGAGATTCCAGAAGTGAGAAGTGAGAAGTGAGAAGTGAAAGTTAAGAGGTGGAAAGTGAGATGTGAGGTGCGAGATATGAGAGATGAGATGTTGGAGGTAGAAAGTAGAAAAAAATTTTGCAGTTAGTGGTGGGCAGTTCAAGACAAGGTATAAAAAGTAGGTTATGGAAATAATTGTTAGTGATGATGTGTTTGTTGGTTATGGTGTGTAGTGATGAAATATAATCTAAAGTATCTAGAAAATCTAAAATTTGCAGTAATTGGATTGGGATTAATGGGAGGATCTCTTGTGAAAGCATTAACTCAGCGACTTGGTATCCCTGATATTACTGCTGTTGATAAAAACCAGGACTCAATTGCGGCAGCTCTTGAAGACAGATGTATTTCCAGAGGTTTTACAGCTGTAAATGATCAGATTCTGTGTGCGGATGTTATATTTTTATGTACTCCCGTTAAGTATACTTTAGATTATGTTAATCAACTTCACGGAAAAGTAAAACCCGGATGTATAATTACAGATGTGGGCAGCACCAAGGAGCAAATAATATCTCATGTCAACAACCTGCACAATCCTCCCTGTTTTATAGGGGGACATCCCATGGCAGGTTCTGAAAGAACAGGCTATGTTTCCGGGTCATCCAATCTTTTTGAAAATGCATACTATGTATTAACACCAGCTAAAAGTGCAAACAAGGAATCACTTGAAGTAATGGTGGAAATTATTAATTTAATTGGAGCTATTCCCGTGGTTATTGAAGCTCATATTCATGATAGAGTTACTGCAGGTATAAGTCATGTCCCTCATATTATTGCATCTGCACTTGTTAATATGATTGAACAGATTGATTCTCCCGATGGTAAAATGCGAATGCTGGCAGCAGGAGGTTTCAGGGATATTACCAGAATAGCTTCATCAAGTCCCGAAATGTGGCAGAACATTATTTTGAGCAACAAACAGCATATAAAAGAAATACTTCATATATTCATAGAACACCTGGAGGAATTTTTAATGTATCTTGACAAAATACAGGATGTTCAAATAATGAATTTTTTTGAATCTGCAAAAGATTTTAGAGATACTTTTGTCACAAACAAAAAAGGAGCTATAAGTCCTATCTATGAAATAACTGTTGATGTAGCTGATAAACCTGGGATTATTGGAGAAATCGCTACTATTTTAGGCAGAAACGGAATCAATATAAAAAATATTAATGTATCAAATAGCAGGGAGTTTGAACAGGGTTGCCTTGTTATTTCCCTGCCCGATAACGAAAGTGTGGATAAATCTTTAAATTTGCTCAGTTCTGCCAGGTATAAGGTCTTTATAAGAAATTAGTGTTCTTTATTTCATTTTTTTTAATCTTTCAACCTTTTTGCCTCTTTTAATCTGTATCCCAAAACCATTAAACTATCACTTAAGTGTACATTTTCAATAATTATATCGTCATATGGGAGTTTAAGATCCATTGCAGAAAAATTCCATAAGCCCTTTATGCCCAGACTGGCTACTTTTTCCGCAACCTCGGGTGTATGTTGATATGGAACGGTAAGTATAGCTATATCAACTTTATTATACTTTACAAAATCATCTAGTGAATCCATGCTTTTTATTTCTATATTCCTTATTTCCCTGCCAACCAAATTTGGATTATCATCAAATATTCCTATAAGTTTAAAACCTCTCTTTTCAAAATTCTCATAATTTGAAAGGGCCTGCCCCATATTTCCCGCTCCAATGATAATTGTCTGAAAGGCTTTATTTACACCTAATATATTACCTATTTCTGCGTATAGGGATTCTACATTATACCCGTACCCCTGTTGTCCAAATCCGCCAAAACAATTCAAGTCCTGCCTGATCTGAGATGCTGTAATACCCATTCTCTGGCTTAGTTCCTTTGACGACACCCTGCTTATATCCATCTTCAACAAATCGGACAGGTACCTGTAATATCTGGGCAAGCGTCTAATTACCGCTATCGAAATTTTCTTTATATCCCCCATTATCTTCCTCCTTTGTGATTTTTTCTATCCTTCCGCTAAAATTATATCATCATTGTTATTTTTTTGTCAACGCTCGGTTTACCTGCTTGCTTACTCAATTGACTAATCATTGAAGTACATTGAAATACCATCTTTAATTGCAGCCGCCAGTATATCCTGGTATTCCCCGCTGCCAAGCTTCTTTTCCTCTTCGAGATTTGACAAAAAACCGCACTCAACAATTACAGTAGTTGTTTTCACATCTCTTAAGATCATAATTGGCTTTTGTCCCTGAGGTGGTGTCTTTTCCATCGCTACTCTTTTATTTGAGGGATCTACTTTTTCTTTAAGTGTGCTTTGAATTATATTAGCAAGTTTCCGGCTCTCAGGAGATTCAGGGGGATAAAATACCTGAGCTCCATAATATTGAGTTTCCGGGAATTTGTTTAAATGTATGCTTACAACAATATCTGCCCCCGAATCATCCATTATGCTTTTTCTCCGGCTCAGGTCCTGCTTTCTCTTCTGGTATATATCAGTGGTTCCCTCTTCATATTGAAGGATATCCTCTGTCCTTGTGATTATAACCTTATAGTTTTCTTTCTCCAGTAACTCTTTTACCTTAAAAGCTATCTTCAGCGTTACATCCTTTTCTCTTAAACCGCTGTATTCACTTACAGCTCCCGGGTCTTCCCCACCATGTCCCGGGTCAAGAATAACCGTCTTTGGCTTGCTATCATTGGCTGTAACAGTAATAGCCTTTTTCCCCTCAGTACTATCACCTATACTTCCAATGCCATCTTTACCCGATACTTCTTCCAACTCACCCGGTATATTTCCCGCAGTCTTGCTGCCTCCATTGATATTCAAACTATATATGGCTAACAGCAGTATAAATATCAATCCTACAAGCGCTATATTGCTTTTTTTAAGTACTACTATCATAGTGTAGCTACACCCCGTCCCTTTAAATCAATTTATTATATGATTATTCAGGGACATGGGCCATATATGCATGGAAAATGAATTTAAATAACTATTTAATGCATATACTCATCTCTCATATGCTCATCTCATATAATCATCGCCATCATCATCGTTACCATCATCATTATCATCATCATTGTCCATCTTATAAAAGACTATATCATCCATATTTCCTCCCAGTTTGTCTATAGCTATTTTAACAGCATAAAAGATATCCTCATCAATTCTATCCAGATTCTTTTCAATATAACCTCTTAAAGCAGGTATAGCCCTTCCGTCTCCATATACAGCCAGGCAATCGGAAGTAATATTCTTTTTGTCTTTGTCGTATTTTAGAAACATCTTTTTCAAGCACCTGTAAATTTCATCAGATCTGTTGTCTTTTCCTATATCAGCCAAGGCCATGGCTAAATACTCGTGAGGTTCACCATATTCATTTGTGTTGGTTAATATATCTATTAAGGGCCGAATAGCATTTTCACCTATAGAAACAAGAGCATCCCTTATTACTTCACCAAATAAATCTACCATCTCATCTTTTTCATATTCTTCACAGTCTCCACAGTTTTCATAGTCTTCACAGTCTTCACAGTCTTCACGATTACTATGTTTATCAAACTTGTTTATCTCATTACATTGGCTATTCATATGAATAGATTTCTCATCACAATTGTTTTCATTATTCGTCACTTCACTTATAATATCAGGCAGGTTCAATAAAAAATTAATCAAAGGTGTGATTGCTTTTTGTTCTTTCCATTCTCCCAATGCCTTTATAGAAGATAGAGAAATAAGATAATTTTCTTCAGAATCTTTGTAGGATAGCAATGATTTATCAAGAGCAAAATCCAAAATACGGTCTACAGCTTTATCTCCAAAGGAATATAGCTTTTGCAGTAAAAACTCAGGTTCATCATAATCACCTTTTACAGCAAACAAAAGGAAAATTTCTATTAACAGGTCAAAGTCATTAATATTATTGATAAAATCACTAGCAGAAACTTTTCCCAGTTCCTCCTTGGGACTGATCTTCCATTCTTCATAAATTGTATCTCTATATTCATAAAATTTATCTATATTGTAATCGCTTAAAAGTTCATCCTCAAAATCATATAATTCTTTATGTCTACCAGGCAGCTTTTTTGTTTTCTTCTTTGTTTGCTTTTCCCATTCATCAATGAACTTATCAAGGCTTTCATTAAATAAGCTATTAAAACTATCAATAATCATTCCTACTTTTTCAAGAATCTGCTCCCTATTAAAATCATTATTTAAAATCTCCATAAATCCTCCCATTTGAGATACATATTATATATGCGCTTATTCGAAAATATCCTTAAAGCTAACATATTTGTATTATATATACTTGCCATGATTAATCTGCACTATGCTGACACTTTTAATATATACTGCATATACTTAACATATTTCACATACTACATATAATTCATCTTTTTATTCACTTAATACTACTTGTCAATGCCAATTTGGGGAGCGATGTCTCCCAGGATAATTTTGATAGCATCGGGAAGATGTATTGCATACGGGTCAGCAAAAGTTACCCTCCAGAAATGCGCTTTCCATTGGCAATATAACAAAGTAGTATTAATTTAAACATTTTTCTTGGGATTCTTTTTCTTCTTTTTACCATCTCCAGTATTCTGCCTTGTTGGATTCCATGGTGAAAGCTCATTTTTTCTCTCTACAGTAACTTCCTTTTTCAAACCCATGGTTTTCCTAATTTCAATGCCGTAAAAGCCCAGCATATAGCTTATCATTGACAACACAGGTATAACCAGCGAAGCAGCTGCATAAGCCAGAGTAGTTTTACCAAGCAGATTAATAAAAAAATACAGGGGTCCCAGCAATAGATTCTGTAGTATAGCTGATTTCAGATTATTTAATACAGGCTCATTAAAATTCAAAAAGTATGCAACAATTTCAAGAATTATAAAAGGCAAAAATCCTATAAAACCCAGAACCAATCCCTTCAAGGGGTATGGATTTAATTCGTATTGAGGTTTTTTCTCCTTAACTGCCAGTGACCACATATCATTATATAAAATAAGTGCCATGAACATAAACATAAAAAACGAGTATAAAGGCAGCCAATCAGAAAATTTATCCTTGGTTATAGCAATAAATGTATACAGCAGGATAAAATAGATTAAAAGTGCTGCAGCATAATCTCCCAGAACCTTTAATCCCCCTTTTACATGATTCTTCAGCATGATCTTTCCCCCTAAAACAATAAATTATAGTACATAGGTACATTAGATATACACTGTTTATTTACTTTATATCTTATTATAGTATACTATCTCTGTTTTGAAAAGGAAAAAGATTCTTCAAAATATTTATTACCTCCTCGTCTACCACTTTGTAGCAAACCTCAAGCCCATTACGGGTTCCTTCAATTATACCTGCGGATTTTAGTTTTGCCAGGTGCTGTGACACGGTAGACTGAGGCAGACCCAGGCATTTCTGAATCTCTGTAACACTGCATTGATTTTCAATGAGTCCCCTTACAATGCAAAGCCTGTGAGTATGAGCCAGGGCTTTAAGCTTTTCAGCTTTTATCTCATATATCTTTAAGTCAATCATTAATTTACCTCCAGCAAAAAAGTCAAAAAACGGGACATATCCTATCTTAAAAGAGGTATGCCCCCAAAATTTAATATCATGTTTTAATGTATAAGTTCATGTTTAAATAAATAGACTCATATCCGATTCTTCAGCTGAACCAAGGAAAGAAGCTACTCCTCCGATTTGCACACCATCTATTAACTCTTCCTTTTTTATACCCATTACATCCATGGACATATTACATGCAATCATATTGATTCCGTTAGCTTTAGCCTGCAATATTAGGTCTTCAAGGGATGAAACATTTTTATTGTTCATAACATGCCTTATCATCTTTGCACCTATTCCACCCATATTCATTTTAGATAATGAGAGTTTCTTCGAACCTCTTGGCATCATAAAACCAAACATCCTGGAAATTAGATCCTTTTTAACCTTGACTTTTTCAGGTTTTCTCAAAATATTCAAGCCCCAGAAAGTAAAGAACATTGTTACTTTTCTTCCCATGGCAGCCGCTCCGTTAGCTATTATAAAAGATGCGATGGCTTTGTCCAGGTCATTACTAAATATCACCATCGTTTTGTCATTAGTCTTGTTATTTTTTACCGAATCAGTGTCATTCACTTCAGACAGCTGTTCCTTCCTTATTAATGCTTTGAACGCATTATTATCAAAACCGATGCTTAGGAGCTTGTTTCCAGTCCTCTGGCACCATACCTTAACATCCTGTTGGAATGCAGGATCGGTAGCTTTTATTTCAAGCACTTCGCCATAGTTCATAGATTTAATGGCATTGTATACCTGCATGATAGGGCCCGGACATTGCAGCCCGCATGCATCAACTATAATATCCGCATTAGCTTTAGCATCTGCATCAGTCTTAGTATCTGTATTAGCCTTGGTGCCAACATTAACATTATTATGGATATTTGTTTTACAGCCATCTCTATTTTCACAAGAGACTGCCGTCTTTTTTATGCCCTCCTCTTTACCGCAACAATCTGCAGGTTTTTCTACAGGTTTTTCTACAGGTTTCATCATATCATCTTTGGTGATCTTGTCATATTCGTATATATCCTCATTAGACTGTTTCTGTACTGCAAGCTGATATGTTTTATAACCTCCGCTTAAATTCTTTACGGATTTATATCCTTTTTGTGTTAGTATTCTGTATGCAACATAACCTCTGAGCCCCACCTGACAGAATATATATATATCCTTATCCTTTGGTATCTCGTCCAGTCTGTCTCTTAGTTCATCTATAGGAATATTAATTGCGCCATCAATAGTACCCAGGTCATGTTCTGTTTTCGTTCTGACATCAATAAGTATTGACTTGTTTTTGTCAATAGAGGTTATATCATTCCAGTGAAAAATTCTGCAATCACCTTTTAAAATATTAGCTGCTGTATAAGCTGCAATGTTAACAGGGTCTTTTGCAGAGGAATATGGAGGGGCATATGCCAATTCAAGCTTTTCCAGGTCATAAACCGTCATACCTGCCCTTATAGCTGTAGATATAACATCAATTCTCTTGTCTACACCTTCATAGCCTATAATTTGTGCTCCAAGAAGCTTTCCATCATTTTTCCCGAACAACAGCTTTATTGACATGGGAATAGCGCCCGGATAGTACCCTGCATGTGAAGGGGAATGAGTGAAGGACTTTTCATAGTCTACACCGTTTTTTTGCAATATCCGCTCATTGTTCCCGGTTATGGCAACAGTAATGTCAAATACCTTGACGATAGATGTGCCCTGTGTCCCTATATATTCTTCCCCAATACCACATATATTGTTTGCGGCAATTCTCCCCTGCTTGTTTGCAGGCCCTGCAAGAGGTATTAATGCAGGATTTCCGCTAATATAATCCTTTACCTCAACAGCATCCCCTACTGCATATATATCTTTGTTTGAAGTCTGCATAAACTCATTAACAAAGATTCCGCCTGTTACTCCCAGCTTAAGTCCTGCCTCTGCTGCAAGCCTGGATTCCGGTCTTACACCTATACCTAGTATTACCATATCAGCCTTTAAGAATCTGCCGCTTGTAAGTTCCACAACAGTACATGGGCCTTCATCCATGAAAGATTTTACTGCATCTTTAAGGTAAAACTCAACATCCTTAGATTTCATGTGCTGATGCACAATAGCTGCCATGTCATAATCCAGAGGCCCGATAACATGATCTGCCAGCTCAACTACTGTTACTTTGACACCTCTCATATGAAGGTTTTCTGCAACTTCAAGTCCTATAAAGCCTGCACCTACAACAATAGCCCTCTTTGGATTCATAGCATCAACATATTCTTTTATCCGGTATGTGTCAGGTATATTTCTAAGTGTAAATACCCTTGGTGAATCAATTCCGGGGAGTTTAGGCTTCACTGGTTCTGCGCCAGGCGAAAGAACCAATTTGTCATAGGCTTCAATGTACCTTCTGTTTTCAGTATGATTAAACACTTCAACAGTTTTACTCTCAGTATTGATTTTTACAACCTCGCTGTTTACCCTGACGTCTATATTGAACCTTTCTCTCATACCTTGAGGGGTTTGTACTACCAGTTTTTCCTTTTCCTTGATTACCTCACCTATATAATATGGCAGTCCGCAGTTTGCAAAGGAAATATATTCGCCCTTTTCAAACATTATAATCTCCGCATCTTCATTAAGCCGTCTGAGTCTTGCCGCAGCACTTGCTCCACCGGCAACTCCGCCTACAATAACTACTTTCAATGCCATAAAGTAACCTCCCTCTCAAACATATAAAATAATAATATCTTATTATTGATATATTCTAATTTTACGATATCGTTAATATATTGTCAATAAATATGCGGAAATTGAAATTAGCGGTGCACATTTTATATACTTACATTGCAATAATCTTTGTAAAATCGCAAATCTGCAACGCAGTATCAGCAATAGTTTTTAGCAGAGACAGTCTATTATTTCTTATAATATCATCATCTACAATGACCATAGTACTTTCAAAAAAGGCATTTATAGGATCTATCAATTCATATAGTGATTTTACTGCATCAGTAAAGCATCTTAGCTTGATTTTATGCTCTACGGCTTTTTTCACAATGAAATTAGTTGAATAAAGACTGTGTTCTGATTCATTTTCAAAAATACTGGTATCAGTTTCTACATCTGATGCTTTTGAAGCAAGGTTGAACACCCTGGTCAGGGAAGTCAGCAGATCCTTAAATCTCTCATCAGAAGTCAGTATTTCAGATATCTCCAATATTCTTTTGTATAAATCACATATGTCTGCTAGT
>DAOSDD010000134.1:0-11773 GCA_035362115.1 Clostridiales bacterium
TTCGGTTTTTATATGGCATGCCAAGCTCCTGCATGTTTTTCGAACTTATTATATTGCCGTTCAAATCAAGAATACGAACAAAACAGCTTGATTTTTCAGAAATTCCAGCGTATGCCAATTGTAATTGCTCTTCGTATATGTTTACAACAATGATATAATCTTTAGTATTACGCACTGCCGATACTAAGCTTCTATTACTTTCAGTAGAATACTTTTTCAGGTTGAAAAGAAAAGGAAAGTCCTTCGCTAACATTCCTCCAACAAAAGTAATACTTCGTGAGTTTTGAGAGATTATTTTTTCTTTTATCAAATTATATTCACTCATATCCACTTCCATAAACCTCTGCATGTTCTCACTTGTCGCGCAAAGAACATAATTATTCTTCAAAAAGATATAGACTGACTGTATATATGGAAAATTTATCGTCATTTCACGCACTGAAGCATAAAAATCCTTTATTGAATATACCAAATTTAAAGGTGTATACGAGTCATAGTCCCCTATCACTTTCACATAATCACTATACATTATGATATCTGTCTGTCTTGTTAAATCGTTATAGAGAGTGTTTAAATTCGTTGATATCTGTTTAATTTCAGATCTTGCATTACGCTCGTTTGTCCTCGTAATGATTTCATAAATTTTTTTGTAGGTAAGGGACACTGCAAAAACAAGCACGAAGGACATGGCAGCAATAAAAAAAAACAGGAATTTCGAGCGTATGCTTCCAAAAATACGGCGCAGCTTGCTGCTTTTCTGCTTATCCATCAGACATCCCCCTCATACGGTATTCACTGGGTGTACATCCTGCCATTCGCTTGAATACACGTATAAAGTATGTAGCATTAGAAAATCCTGTGCGTTTTGCTATAGCGTACACCGGCAGTTTCAAGTCGCATAGCAGTTCCTTTGCCTTTTCAATACGTACCTGATTGAGAGTATCAGTGAATGTTTCGTCAATATATTCAACAAACAACCGTCCAAGGTAGTTAGGTGTGAGACCAATATAGTCGGCAGTACTTTGCAAGCTTATATTTTTATAAAAGTTTTCGCGTATATAATCCATAGCAGCAGTAAATTTAGGATGACAGCATTGGGAATTTGTCATTTTACATAAATTATCTGTTATCCCTTCACTTTCAAGCTCATTGTAGACATTCATGAGCTTATTTTCGATTTCCTCTACGCCGGAAGAATGCTTTAAAATATAACTGGACACGCCTAATTCCAATGCTTCCTGCACTAAGGCGAACTCATCGAGGCAAGTGATTATAATAAACCTTATATATTTATCCTGCGTCCTTATTTTCTTTATAAGCTCAATACCGTCCATCAATGGCATACGAAGGTCAGTCAAAATTATATCAGGTTTGTACTGTAAGTAATATTCGTACGCTTCTACACCATTTTTAGCATCGACTATGACCTCCATGTGAAGAGATTCCCAGTTTATCATACTCCTAAGACCGCACCGAACAAACTTCTCATCTTCAACTATCATAACACGGTACATTGATTTCTACACCCCCAATACTGTAATGCAACAAACTATAAACGTATGCAAGCCTTACTATGCGCTCCCTACCTTTCGTGCATTTATTTTATCCTTATTAACAGCATCAGTATATGTAATCCACATATTCTGCATTTCACAACTAATCCAAGCTAATATTTTCATAATTTAACTACCCAATCATTCTATCAAATGTTATAGTAATATTCAATATGCGTTGGAATTCGTTGAATTTCAGTATAAAAAAGATATAATAAAACTCAAATAGGACATTCACCGTCAAGTTATCGTCTATGCAAAGTACGCAAAAAACCATGTAATGCTTTTATTACATGGCTTTGTATATCATTACACCTTATTGAGTTAAGACTCCCATCTCTATAGGTGGGACCTAAATCAGGTGGAGTAGAGTCTCCATCTGATTCCCCGATGTTCAGCTTTAGCTGAACGAGTTCACTCTGTTACCCTGCCCTTCATAAATTCCTCATAACTCTTTTTATTATTCGCTATAGGAAGCTTTGCAAAACGATCAATTAGCTTATCATATTCCAAAAGTCTGGTCATCTTCCTTTTTTGTATTTCATATAATCGTTCAGCTCTGCCATCAAGGTGATTAACCAAATTTATCATTTCATCAGGTGGGTTTTCTACAGCTAAAATAAATCCAATAAATTCAGATATTCCAAGTTCAGGCACATTGATTATACCTTTTTGAATATCATCAATCTGAGCTATTCTAAAGGTCTCATAAGTGTTTCCTTTCATTCGCCAGCATTTCATTTTTTCAGGTAATTTTAATTTTTTAGTATCAATATTTATATTTACACCTACAGCGGGCATGCTCTCAGAGAATTTTCCTCCCATATTGCATAACAAAAGCATAACCTGCTTCTCTTCTGTTACAAACAAGCTATATGTTACTTCATTATTATCCAGAGATACTACTTTCTTTGTGAGATAATTGTAAAAGGCAGCTTTATGTACAGGGAAAGCCCTCCACATCTGCCATAATGCAATTAGAGGGATGTTATAGGCTGGATCAAGAGAGGCGAGCACAGAGGTACCCATAATACCTACACCTACATGAGGTGTTAGCCCTTCTCTTATCAACCATGCAATAGTATCCTTTGAGCGGAATACTTTTTCTTTTTTTCTATGCATTGCCCATAAAGTAGGTGAAAGCCCAAACTGCTGACCTATTACTTGTGGTTCAATATCCTTTTGTGCTTCCCCTGTGAGACAGGCATCAAACCCTTCTATGAAATCACTAGATACTAGTAAGCCCCCGCCATGACCTATCATAATAGCATCAGGTCCTATTGCCTTTCTCCACTCACGCAGCATTTTCAGATAATCATAGAAATTGTAAAGACCACGCTCGTGGTTATGGAAAGTATCGTTGCATATAGCCTGTCCAGGCCATCCAAAGTCAACATATAGTCCATCAAAACAATATTTTTCGTAGCAGTTAATTACTCTGCTTTTAATATATTCGAAAGCTTTTTCACATCTTAAGCACAGCTCATCATTATCACAATCACTATTTGGTTCGTAATATACTATCTGGGTATCTTTCAGAGAATGCCACCTCATTAACCCTCCATCATTCAGGCAGTCATTATACTCATTATAAGTAGGAGAATTAATAGATATAAGATAGGGTTGGCAATAAAAGATTACTTTCATCCCAAGTTTATGTGCAGTATTAATTGTGCGAATCAGCTCTATCTCATCAATTGCTATGGCTCCATCTATGTATTTAAATACCTGCATGTGTAATGCAAGAAGAGAGCAACCATATTCGGCCATTTCCTCAAGAATATCTTGTGAAGGGTAAGTTGGCCAGAATCCATACCAGTGATAAATTCTCTGGGCTCTTACTTTATTAGGTGCACTGTTTATTCCCGATACAGTTACACACCACCTGTTACTGTATTTAAAGCCTTTTTTTAAGTATGCTGCATTTCCAAGTTGCCATCCCAGAAACTTAGATTTTTCATAATCTTCACATACCTTTTTGCATGTTCTGCCTTCAGTTCCAACAGTAACTGATTCTAGAATAAAGTCAATACTGTTTGTTACTTTTCTCCCGTCAGTGCTGAAGTCTACCGATATGGCACGGTCATACGTCCATGTACTGCTATCAAAATTATTTTTTATATTATACCAGTTTGAAAATACAGCATCTTTATCAAGGGAAATACCAACTTTGAGTTCATCAAGTTTCGCATGATTCCTTAATGCTTCAATACTAAAATTACATATGATATATCCCCGGATGTAAACCTCATATTCTGCATCAATAATCCAATCCTCTGACTTGTGTTGGGTTGTAATTCTTACAAAATCATCTTTTTCATCATATATATTGAAACATACAAGGTTACTAGCAGGTAGTGAGCACGGATATGCTTCCTGTGATAATGCATCATTCCACTTTATTCCATCGTAAAACTTAATTTGGCTCAGTACTCCTTTATCAATACTCCAAATAAACTTAAAATTGCTGCCACTAATACATAAAATATTTGCATTTTTCTCTATATTAAATTCCGGCATTTTAACCCCTCCACAAATAATATTGCTAAAATATCATATTCCCATACTATTATTCATTTTATCTTTTTTACACTCATATTTACCATTCTTTATTCCTTCACTGAACCAACAAGAATACCCTTAACAAAATATTTCTGTACAAATGGATAGATGGATACTATAGGCAATGCTACAAGTACAATTGCTGCCATTTGAAAATTTTGAGGTGTTATATCTGTTGCATCCATAAATAAGTTTGTAACTGCGGTGTTTTCAGCCGTTAAAAACTTATCAAAAATAACCGCTCTCAGAAAATATTGAAGTGTCCAAAGTGATTCTTTGTTTGTGTAGATCATGACAGGAAACCACATATTCCACATACTTAATGCAAGAAACATCCCTATGGCAGCAATTGTAGCTGATACAGAAGGAATAATTACATTTATTAATACCTGAAATTCATTAGCCCCATCTACAATAGCTGCTTCCGATAGGCTGGGTGGTATTGCTTCAATCTGGCTTCTGATAACAATAATATAAAAAACATTTACCAGGCCTGGAATTAGCAGAGCCCAATAAGTATTATACAATTTCAAATACTTGGTAATCAAAAGATATGATGGTATCAAGCCCCCTGAAAAGTACATAGTAATAATAAAAATATAGGTAACCAACCGTTTTCCATAGAAATCTTTTGAAAGCGCATATGCTGCCATAACGCAAACCAGAATTGAGGTAAACACATAAGCTGCCGTAAGCCCTACAGTATTTGCCAATGAGGTCAAAAATGCAGGCTTCAAAAATATATATTTATACGCATCAAATCTCAAACCTTTGGGCAGTAACCCTACAGTTTGGTTTATGATTGCCTGTTTTTCGCTTAAAGAGATACTTAATATGTGAGCTAGTGGAAATACAACTGTACAAATTATAAATAATAAAAAAATACCATTAAAAACCGAAAATACCCTTTCACCATTAGACTTTTGCATAAAAAAACCTCCATGGAATCAAAATGTAAATACTTCAGGCATAATAAAAAGAATATCCAGTCGGAGTTCAACCGAATTATCAAAAAATTTGATTATGCCAATTACCAAAGAGCCCACCCTGCCACTTTCTTTGATATTTTATTGGCAGAATAAACTAAAACGAAGTTCACTATTGATTGAGTAAACCCTATAGCTGTAGTTAAACTGAACCTTGTCTGTTCTATCCCCAACCTGTAGGTATAGGTACTTATAACATCCCCAACATCATAAACCAGAGGGTTATAAAGTAAAAATATTTGTTCGAATCCTATTGTAACCATACTACCTATATTTATAATAAAAAGTACTATAGCAATATACTTTATTCCTGGTAGTGTAATATGCACTGTCTGCTTCCACCTGCCTGCCCCATCAATTTTTGCAGCCTCATATAATGTTGGATCTATAGTGGATAGTGTCGCCAGGTAATATACAGATCCCATGCCAAAATCCTTCCATATGCTTGAGATAATAACAATAGAAACAAAATATTCCTTTTTAGTTAAAAAATATATTGGTTCTATACCTAAAAATCTATTCATTAATAAATTTATAATTCCTCCTGTAGGAGATAATATTTGAATAAAAATACCTGCAGCTACAACCCATGATATAAAATAAGGCAGATAACTCAATGTTTGAATAAGTTTTTTAATTTTTACTCTTATCAATTCATTTAGCGAAAGGGCAAATATAATCGGCATAGGAAAACCAAATATAATTTTATAAAAGTTTATAACTACTGTATTTCTCATTACTCTCCAGAAGTTGTTATCCAATAAAAAATATTTAAAGTTTTCTATCCCCTTCCACTCACTTCCCATAATACCTTTATACGGGCTGAAATTCTTAAAAGCTATAATAATTCCATACATAGGTATATAGTTAAAAATAATAACTAAAAATAGTGCTGGAAATAAGAGGGCATAAATAGGTATATCCCTTTCTTTCTTAAATATACATCGGTTTTTTTTCATTTTAACTACCTTTCTTTTTGATACAACAGCACCTTCCATATCTCTCTCCTTCTACATACTTCAACATAGAAATTTTGCTCATAACTTTAAGCAATGATGCGAATTTTCTTGTTCACTAATAAGGTATGGGGACACACCGCTGCTACGTAGGTGTTCCTTGTTGCAGAATGTGCCCCATCCCTAGGTTCCCTTCGACGGATTCTGCTCTTTTATCTATTGCAGAATACTGAGTACCTTGTATTTATATTCCAAGATACCAAACCCCAAGTTAGGCTTTTACCTAATACCTCCATTTTTGTTTTACTTCTGCCAGTTTCTTGTTATATTCATCTGTTATGAAAGAGTACTTTTTAAGAAATGCTGTAACCTGTGAGTCATATTCTTCCATGCTGATTTCCCCGATTATTGCTTTGAGTATTATTGATTTGGAAAGTTCTGATGCCTCACTCTGCCTTGACATAGTATCTTCACTTAATTTTACAAACTTATCAGGAGAAATAGCAGGATTCTTTTTAGCGTTTTCAACAAGAGTTGGAAGAACATCCTCGAATTGCTTAGTTACCTTATCTCTAACCGATTCGTCCAACAAGCTGATTTCCTGGCGGGCTCTTACACCTGAAACTTCAGGGTCCCAATAATACCTCATAATGCCGTATATAAATCTATAGGTAGTTTTAAGGCTGTTTTCTACATTAAGTACCTTTTTACCGTCAGTAATTGTATGTTCAACTCCATTTCTTCCCCATGCACACAACTCTAATGTTTCCGGTGAAAGGAAAGATTCAATTAGCCTTACACAACCTTCCTTTTCCTTAGTTTGTGAAGCAATTGCAAGACCTGTGCCTCCAAGAAGCCCCAGACCACTATATACATTAGCAGAATCAATTTTGGGATCATCTACTATAGGAAGAGGTATCGGATTTATTATTGCATCAGTAACATTATTCCTTACATAATGCCCGACATAAACCGCTACACCTAAATATGATGCAGGAACAAACAACAATTTTTTATTCCATTTTCTTTCATTATAATCCTCAAGTTTATTCGTAACGAATGTTCTATCCAGAAGACCTTCATCATAGAGCTTTTTATGAAACAAAACAGAGTCTCTGCAAAGTGGTGCTTCAAATGCATTAATATACTTTTCATTTGTGTATTGCCAATTTGCTCCACTGGCTCCAATATTTACTCCGTAAGAAGCAAAGAATGTAGGTGGTATTCCAAAGCCACTTGAGAACGGTACAGATTCCGGATACTTTTGTTTCAACTTTTTAGCTAATTGATACCAATCATCAGGCGATTTTGGAATTACACCATTATTTAATTCATCTATAAGATCCTTCCTGCCTGCTAGAGCTGACGGATCTCCACTTGGCACGGACATCCAGATATAAATATTACCATCTGCAGATTTCATAGCATCTATCATAGGCTCTGTATACATGCTTGCATAACGTGATTTAGCAATATAATCATTTAAGGGTAAAAAAGCACCGTTCATTCCTTGTTTTTCAACATCAGCATTGCTCCACATGGGAAACAATACGTCCGGTATATCTCCGGAAGATAAAACCAGATTCAGTTTTGTTGTATAATCCGTATATGGAGGTCTTATAACTTCGGTAAACTCTACATTAGCCTGTTCGGCAATTTTATTCAAAAATGGATTATTTCCGGGATCAACATCATCTGGTATACCTAATCCTATATCACTATACATGAATCTTATTTTTGCAGGCGCTGATTTGGCTTTTTCCCCCAAATCAGTATTTTGGCTTTTATTTGCCTGGGTATTATCATTATCATTTTTATTTGTATTAGAAGAGCATGCCGTAAATAAAACTGATAAAGCGAATACTACTGCCATTAATAAACAAATATACTTTTTGGATCTCATAAAACATCCTCCTGTTAAATATAATACTGTATAAAACTACATATTTGCATATTACTTGTAAAACCAGTTATGAAACTATAAGTTAAATTAAAAAGTCTAATCTAAAATATTAATGCGCACTCAATATTTGTTTTGAGTATATCAACTTAAAATACAGGCATCAATATTAATATTTAGCTAATGGTGAAAATAATTATCGTTTTGTCAACCATCCATATTATACTTTTTCGCTAAAATGAAAATTTTTTATGCTTTTTTTATCCCTATATTTAAAAAAGCAGTAAAGCATGTTATAATTCTTATGTAAGCATGCTTAAGCATGTTTTGCAGGTTTGCTTTGTTAATGAATCAGCAGCTTGATTCAAATATTTAAGCTATGGAGCATAGAAATAAATATGATTAGAAAATTTACATCTCAGGTTAGAAATCTTACATATAGTAAAGTACCATATTCTGATTTTAAGAATAGCAAATTTTTTTTTAGCTTTTTAACAAAATTGCTGTTATCATATTCAATAGTAATTATTATTTGCATTTCCAGCATGGGCTTACTTTCATACAAATTTATAGGGAAGAATATTGTTGAAAAGAATATTAAATCTAATAATGAAATGCTCTCACAATTTAAGTATGTTGCAGATACATATATACTTGATAATGTTAATCAGCTTTCCATAAAAATTATGCAGGATTTAAAAATAAATCCTAACATTTCATATTATTTACGTAATCCATTGCATGGTCATCTCGTCAATGTACTTAATGTTGATAATTACCTATCTTCAGTAAAATATGCAAGCTCCAATATTTCTATGTTAGGATTATATTATAAATATAATGATCTTGCGATTTCGACAGATTTTATTAGATATGAATATACCAGCAACATAAGCAGCAATGATAAGCTCAAATACCTTAAAGAACTAATTGCAGCAGGAAAATATTATGATAATGCCTGCTGGTCCTTTGATACTAATTACCCATATGAAACTGCATCTCAATCATATAATTCCGGCAACAGCAAATACGAACATACAAATGTTATTTTATATATTAGAAAAATACCTGAGAGTATAAGTATTCCCAATAGCAGCGGAGCAATTATTATAGTTATGAAAGAGACAGTACTTTACAATATTATAAAAAGTATTACACCCTCAGGCATTGACAAAATTATAGTAATTGATGATGAAGGTAAAATAATATCCCATTCTGATAAAAATAACCTTGGCAGAAACATAATTGATTATAATTTTGGCAATAAAATACTAAAATCCGGAAATAAATCCGATTACTTTATAGATAACATCTCTGGAATTTCTTCAGTAATATCATACACAACATCTGATTATAATAAATGGAGATATATTACAATTACTCCTATGGCAAACTATACTTCAGCTACAGGTTTTTTAACAAAAACCATAATAATTATATCTTTGCTAACTGTACTATTAGCTCTTGTTATATCAATAATATCTGCAAGAAATTTCTCCAGTCCGGTTAAAAACCTTGTTAACTACTGTAGGCAAATATCTAATAATCCCGAGTTAAAATCCAAAAATGAATTCTTCATAATAAAAACATTGCTTAATAATATGTCAAGCTTGATCAATACTCAGGAAAAAAGATTTATATCAAGTCTTCCGCTTCTAAAGCAAAATTTTGTTCAAAATATGATAACAAACAACTTAAAAGATAAAATTGAAATACAGAAGCGGATGGAAATGCTTGAAATAGATTTTCCTTATAAAAACTACTATGTAATTTCAGCCTTACTTACAAGCCAGAAAGATGATAATATTGTAGAATATGAATTAAATAAAATTAACCTTAAAGATGATATATGCAAGTGCTTTAACCGGAAAAATATTAGGAATATAAGTACAGAATATAATAACTATCTTGTTTTTATAATAAACAGTGAACTCGGTTACCAAAATATTATTGATGAAATTCTACCTCAAATTAAGGAATACGAGAATAATAGTACATCAAAAATCCATATGGGAATAGGAAACCAGGTTGAAGATATGACATTGCTTTATCAATCATTCAATCAATCTATTTCAGCATTAAAATACAGATATGTTTACCCTGAAAAAATGGTGTTTACAGTGATGGAATCCGATAAGTGGGATAACAACGACAACGAGATCAATTGTAAAATATTGAAAAAAATAATACAAGGTATTCAAGGAGTAAATAAAAAAAACACACTTAATGCGTTTGATGACTTATTCTTTTGTTTTCAGCAGCAACAACTAAAATATAGTTACATCATTAATGTATTAATACAATGTATATCTTTAATAGAAAGCTTACTTTCCGGGAAAAACACAACAATAAATGAAATAACAGGAATTAAAGAAGATATCTACAATCAGTTTTATAGCAACACTAATGTCATAGAAGCAAAAAAATGGTTTGAAGGTATCTCTATCAAAATTATTGATTACTTCGACGGTAAGAACTCCGCAATACCTGATGAATTAATTAATAAAGCAAAGGAATTTATACTGGAAAATATCCACAGGCAAGACTTATCTCTTAATATGGTGGCAAATAACATTTTTATAAGTCCAAACTACCTAAGTAAGCAATTTAAAACAGAAGAAGGTGTTTTATTTATAGATTATGTTAATAAATTAAGAATGGATAAAGCATGTGAACTTCTCCTTTCTACAAGTTATAGTATAAGTAAAATATCTGCATTGACAGGATTTTCCTCATCTCAATATTTTATAAAGAAGTTTAAGTACACATATGGAATGACTCCAAATAATTTCAGGCATGCTACAGTTAATAAGGTTGATATGCAGGAGCTTGGATTACAAAAAAAATAAAAACTTACAGAACAATATATCCTGTAAGTTTTTTAACCTGGTCGGAGTGAGAGGACTTGAACCTCCGGCATCTTGGTCCCAAACCAAGCGCGCTACCAACTGCGCTACACCCCGCAAAAAATATATTAACACATATTAATCGAAAGGTCAACAGGTTTTTTGTTTACTTTTTTTACCACCCCATTCGTTTGAAATGAATATCTCATCAGTGAAGTACAGAGCTAGAATTATCATATATACTTAGCTAATTCTATACTGAGAACTACTGGGCACTACTGGGCACAATTATTACAGTAATGCAACATTCCTGTAATAATCATGTAATATTGTAACAAAACGTTAACTTGATACTGGTTTGCGTATATTCTATAATCTATTTAGGGAAAAATGCAGGCAAAGGAAATATCAAATAATAAATATTGCAATACAATTAATACTAATGATAAAAAGGTAAACAACTATGAGTACTAAGAAAGATGCTAAAGCAAGAACTCGAAAGGAAATATTGGGCCAGGTAAGAAGAGCCGTTCATGACTATAGTATGATCAAAGAAGGAGACCGGATAGCCGTAGGTGTTTCAGGTGGAAAAGACAGCCTTGCTTTGCTGGTTGCACTAAAAGATATGCAAAGGTTTTACCCTGAAAAATATGAATTGGAGGCAATAACTCTCACTCTTGGCATAGGGACACCGGATTTTTCTCCTGTGGAAAAATTGTGCCGGGATTTGGACATAAACTATACAATTGAAGAAACTCTCATAGGGAAGATTGTTTTTGAAGCAAGGGCTGACCAGAATCCATGCTCTCTTTGTGCAAACATGAGACGCGGAGCTCTGCATAATACAGCAAAAAAATTGAATTGCAACAAGGTTGCACTCGGCCACAACAGGGATGATGTTATAGAAACACTACTGTTAAGTTTGTTTTATGAAGGCAGGATACATACATTCTCACCAGTTACCTATCTT
>DAOSDD010000135.1:0-11729 GCA_035362115.1 Clostridiales bacterium
TTGCTCCATCAAAAACAGGAGTTGCGATTTTCCATCCCAATGCTTTTGCAGCATAACCCAGATGAACCTCCAACACCTGACCTACATTCATTCTTGAAGGCACTCCAAGAGGGTTGAGAACTATTTCCAATGGAGTTCCATCAGGCAGGAAAGGCATATCCTCTTCCGGCAATATCCTTGATATGACACCTTTATTTCCATGTCTGCCTGCCATTTTATCCCCTACGGATATTTTTCTTTTCTGAGCCACATATACCATAACCATCTGGTTTACACCAGGCGGGAGTTCATCTCCATTTTCTCTAGAAAAGACCTTTACATCTACAATTATTCCCTGCTCACCATGGGGTACACGCAAAGAAGTATCCCTTACTTCTCTTGCTTTTTCACCAAATATTGCTCTTAAAAGTCTTTCCTCTGCTGTAAGCTCTGTTTCTCCCTTGGGCGTAACCTTGCCCACCAGGATATCACCTGCCCTGACTTCAGCGCCTATCCTTATTATTCCTCTATCATCAAGGTCCTTTAGCGAATCTTCACTAACATTGGGAATATCTCTTGTTATTTCCTCAGGCCCGAGTTTTGTGTCTCTGGCTTCCGCTTCATACTCTTCTATGTGCATGGATGTAAATGTATCATCCTTAACCAGCTTTTCACTTATTAGAATAGCGTCTTCATAATTATAACCTTCCCATGTCATGAAACCTACAAGAACGTTCTTGCCAAGAGCCAATTCTCCATTGTCTGTTGAAGGTCCGTCAGCAATAACATCACCTGCTTTTACCACATCTCCCTTTCTGACAATAGGTCTTTGGTTGATACATGTGCCCTGGTTTGAACGCATATATTTAAGAAGCTTATAAGAATCTCTACGGTTATCAGCACGTTTTATAGTTATTTCCTTAGCTGTTACCTTTTCAACAGTACCACCGTTTTTAGCCAGAACCACAACGCCTGAATCTCTGGCTGATTTATATTCAATACCAGTCCCAACTATTGGTGATTGGGTTTTTATTAAGGGAACTGCCTGACGCTGCATGTTTGAACCCATTAGTGCACGGCTGGCGTCATCGTTCTCAAGAAAAGGAATCAGGGCAGTTGCAACTGATACTATCTGTTTAGGTGATACGTCTATATAGTCAACCCTGGATTTTTCAACCTGGAATATATCATTTTTAAATCTTACAGTCACCCTATCGTTTACAAAACGCCCGTCTTTATCAAGCGGTTCATTAGCCTGAGCTACAATATATTCATCTTCTATATCTGCAGAAAGATAGTCAATTTCATCGGTTACAGTACCGGTCTCTTTGTTGATCCTTCTATATGGGGTTTCTATAAAGCCATAATTATTTACCCTTGCAAATGTACTAAGGGAACCAATCAGTCCAATATTCGGACCTTCAGGTGTTTCAATAGGACATATACGGCCATAGTGAGAGTGGTGGACGTCTCTGACTTCAAATCCTGCCCGTTCTCTGCTCAATCCGCCTGGTCCTAACGCGCTTAATCTCCTTTTATGTGTTAGTTCTGCAAGAGCATTGGTCTGGTCCATAAACTGGGAAAGCTGGCTGCTGCCGAAAAACTCTTTTATTGCTGCAGCTACCGGCCTTATATTTATTAGTGACTGTGGAGTTACTATATCCATATCTTGAATTGTCATTCTTTCTCTTACAACTCTCTCCATCCTGGCAAGACCTATTCTGAATTGGTTTTGAAGGAGTTCCCCAACTGAACGAAGCCTTCTGTTCCCAAGATGATCTATATCATCCACATCGCCTACACCATAACCAAGATTAACAAGGTAATTTATTGATGCCATAATATCATCAGATGTAATGTTTTTGGGCAGCAGGTTGTCAATATTTGCTTTTATTGCCTTCTTTATATCTTCAGGAGTGTTGTTTTCTGCAAGTATTTTTCCCAATTCAGCAAGGTATACGTTTTCTTCAATTCCAATATCGGACAAATCCAGATCTAGATATTGTCTTATATCTACAGTATGATTACCTATAACTCTTATCCTTTTTCCATTCACATTCAGGTAAACAGAATTGATACCCGCATTCTGAATTTTTGCAGCAGTTGCTCTATCGATTACTTCATCTGCAGAAATAATAATTTCTCCAGTGCGTGTATCAATAACATTATCTGCAGTAACAAAACCTGTTATTCTTGAAGCCAGTGAAAGTTTTTTATTAAATTTAAATCTTCCAAACTTGGCAAGATCGTATCTTTTAGGCTCAAAAAAGAGATTGTTAATAAGCTGTCTGGCACTTTCTACAGTAGGCGGTTCACCTGGCCTCAATCTTTTATATATTTCCAGCAAGCCTTCCTCTTCAGTCTTTGAGTTATCTTTCTGTATTGTAGCAAGTACCCTTTCATCTTCACCGAGATATTCCATAACGTCAAGGTCCATGCCATAACCCATGGCCCTTACCAATACAGTTATAGGCAGTTTCCTTGTTCTGTCTATTCTTACATATATAATATCATTTGAGTCTGTTTCATACTCAAGCCATGCTCCCCTGTTGGGTATAATTGTAGCTGAGTATAGTCTTTTGCCAGTTTTATCAATTTTGACATCATAGTAGGTACCTGGTGATCTTACCAGCTGGCTTACTATAACTCTTTCTGCACCATTAATTATAAATGTACCGGTTTCTGTCATTAAAGGGAAATCTCCCATAAATATTTCCTGTTCTTTAACTTCTCCGGTCTCCTTATTGATCAAGCGCGCTTTTACCTTTAACGGGGCAGCATAAGTAGTATCTCTTTCCTTACATTCCTCAATAGAATACTTCGGGTTCTCATCCAGGGAATACCCGACAAACTCCATTATGAGATTACCAGTGTAATCTGTAATCGGAGATACATCCCTTAAGACCTCCATAAGACCTTCATCAAGGAAATTTTTGTATGAATTTTTTTGAATTTCAATAAGATCAGGCATCTCTAATACTTCATCGATTCTTGAATAGCTCATTCTTGTATTTCTTCCCATATATACGGGATGCACCATTAAAAATCACCTCATAAACTTTATGTTATAAAGACATAGTATACAAATCAACGAATTTATACGTTTTAGGTATATTTTATATGTAATTACATATAATTTTCATATATTATCTATTTTTCTCATTTATGCCATTAAATTATTATTAACAGTTATTGTTTTATTTATACTTCCATGCTATAATCATAAACATAGAATGAAAATATATTAGTATTATAATTTTTCAAAAAAATAACAAGTTATATTGTTATATAACTTTTTTTAAAAACGCAAAATTACACACTTCCCCTTATATTACAATGCAGAATAAGATTTTAACATAGTGAATGTAACTTGTCAACAACTTTTTGCAGCTTTTTTCGATTTTTAAGGATATTACTCCAGTAAATAAGTAAACAAAAAGTGCAATATTTCCCTATTTCCCAGGAAATATTGCACCAATTCAGTCTAGTTCAAGCTTTGTTCAGTTAAGCCATCTTTTTTACCCTATTATATACATCCTCTTTAAATCTTTCTATAAACCCCTCTACATAACTTATTATATCAAGACTTTCATCCTGAATAAGTGGTGTAAGATCCATAGCATATGTTAACGCTGTAGTATTGTCTGTTCCATGTGATTCAGCATATGTTGCATTGGCAAGTCTTCTACCTGCTGTTGCCAAGTCATATCTTTTTCCTCCGCAGATCTGTGAATCATGTACTTCAAGTATTGCGGCTGAGATATTTTGATGTGATGCTACATCAAATAATACTTTTTCATTATCATTTATCCAATCAAGACATCTCCAGACTTCACATCCAAATAATTTTTCAGGACGTTGTTCCGCAGGGAGCCTTCTTATTGCCTTTATAACTTTAACTGATGTTCCTACGTGAGTATCATGCTTGTCCGCTAGATTATGAGTATAAACAACCTTTGGCTTTGCGTGTGCTATCAGCTCAGCAAGCTCGTTAATTACATCCTCATTATTAGGGTCCTTTACGGCCTTACTTGGATAATTCATTAGAGCAAGTGCACCATATTCACCCACATATGCTGCTTTTTTCTGTTCTTTTTTTCTTACCTGTTTCATATCTTCATCACTATAATTGGCATATAGGTCATCCCTGGGACTTCCTGCTCCATCGGTTAAAATAGTGGCAAAAAACCATTGGTCTTCTTTCCCAAAACACTCCATAACACCATGATATGCCATTATCTCAATATCATCCTGATGGGCCGAGATACCCATATGTGTAGTCCTTGCTATACCCTCTTCTACTGTAAGATTATCGGGTATAAATAATTCAGCACCCGGCTGCTTCAATTTCATATTAAGCTCCATTCCTGCTGCGTGCGAAATGAATTCGCCCTTACAGGAACAAAACTTTTTATAAAAAAGTTTATATGGGCTTAAATTCATTTCAGTCGCGCGTGCAATTTATTTTTTCTAAAATTCTTGTTCAAAAAATATGCACATGCGCATTAGTTTTTCAGAAATTAACGATCTCTTTCAAACTAAACTCCATTCCTGCTGCGTGTGAAATGAATTCACCCTTGTAGGAACAAGACTTTTAATAAAAAAGTTTATATGGGCTTAAATTCATTTCAATCGCGCGTGCAATTTGTTTTTTAAAAATTCTTGTGCAAAAAATATGCACATGCACATTAGTTTTTCAGAAATTTAACAATTTCTTTCAAACTATCATTCTATAATAAAACATTTATCTGATTTCCGGCAAGCTTGCAGCAGCAATTGCTTGTCCAACTCTTCTTGTTGATTCGTCAGGCAGATGCAATTTTACTTTTGCAGCAAGATCCGGGAATTCTCCTTTCAGTACTTCTTCGGCTTTATGCAGTATTAAATTTCCTCCTTCGCCTGAAGTAACACGTCCAAGTATAAGTATATGCTTAATATCATAAAATTCTGCATAGTAAGCAAGAGAATAACCTAAATAACAGCCTATGCTTTCAAATATACCTTTTGCGCCCTCATGACCCTCATGAAGCAATTTTTGAACAACTTTCAATTTCTCCGCAGGGGTTAAATTACCTGCCAGTTCTATTCCTGCTGCAGGAGCAAGCTTAATAACAGCATCTTGCGAAAAATATTTAACTCCACATCCAAAATCTCCCGACCATTCGTCCACCATGGATTCAGTATTGAAATCTACAGGAACAAACGCAAGTTCATTGAGCCAACCTGTTAAATTGCCATGACAGTCTACATATCCGCCTGCTTCGCTTGTGCCCATGGCTATTCCAAGTACATTGGTGTCATTCAGCTCCATAGCCCCGGCCAATGCAGTAACATCTCCATCATTTGCAATCTCTATGGGTATACCGCCCATTTCTTTTTGAATATCGAGGAATATGTTCTTTACTTTTTTATCAAAGGCATCATCAGGAACTTTAATAAATAAAGATGCAACCATAACCCTGTTATTTATATATATACCTGCAGCACTTACACCAATAGCATCTACATGGGGCAAGTAGGATGCTGCAGTTTTTATTGCCTTAAGTATCTCACTATAATGGTAATCAGGGTTGCTCTCTGTTTTTGGATGCCAAATAACTTCTTCGCTGTAAACAGCGTTTCCATCAATAACTGCTGCTACTTTACGGTCGCTCCCTCCTGCATCAAACCCGATCCTGTTTCCATTAAAATTGCGCCCTATTGGCTGAGTTTCTTCTTTTGCACAGGGTACATTATCAAGGTCGGTTATTTCTACAGTAAAGTCTTTCTCATAAACCCTTCCCATAAATTTGGCATCAAATTCTCTAAGCCCTCCCTGGGAATAAGCCCTACTAATATATTCTCCGATGCTGACAGGTCCTCCGATTATGATTTTCCAACCGCCACGCATCCATAGAAGAGTTTTTAAAAGACGTTCAACATAAAAAAAGTTTTCCTCATCCATTCCGGTACCTTCCCTGAATACTTCAGTATGGTACGTAGATATTAAACCATCATTTCGCTCAAGTGCAATATGTAAAGGTACACCTTTCCCGGATTCTTTTACAGCTTTTATAAATTCACGGTTTGCTAGTATTGCAGGTTCAAAATTTTTGTCCAATACAGGGGTAAATAATGGATTGATGATAATTTTTCCGGACTTCATGGTAGCCCTCCCTCTCTTTTTCAAATTGTTAATTTTAGAAATATCAATTGTGCAATTATGAAATAAATATTATGTCGAATATATCCTCTAACTATTATTTATATTTTAAATTAGGTTTGTTAAGAAGTCAATATATGGAGATGTGAAGGGAGGCATTTTCTTCCTATGATACGAAATATGGCAGCATACGATTTTCTGAGTATAAAATTTGAACAAAGCTTACGGATTTTTCTGTAGACTTAAACTCTACAATCTGTTGCTGAAGTGAATATTATACATGGAAATCGTTTCTTGCCATATTTTTCTTCAAATATAGAAAATGTGCCCTGTAAAAAAGGAGGTCTTAATGACCTCCTTTTTTTGTCCGTACCTTATCAGTACTTTATTTAATTTCGATTGTTGCGCCAACTTCTTTAAATTTGGCTTCAATTGAAGCAGCTTCTTCCTTGGAAACATTTTCTTTAACAGTGTTTGGTGCTCCGTCTACAAGATCTTTTGCTTCCTTAAGGCCAAGGCCTGTAACTTCTCTTACTACCTTTATAACCTTTATTTTCTCAGATCCAACTTCCTTTAATACTACGTTAAATTCAGTCTTTTCTTCTTCAACTGGAGCTGCTGCTCCAGCTGCTGGTGCTGCTGCAACTGCTACAGGTGCTGCTGCGGATACTCCAAATTCTTCTTCCAGGGCCTTTACCAGCTCTGATAACTCTAATACTGTTAAGTTCTTAACTTCTTCAATTAAATTTGTTATTTTTTCACTTGCCATTATCATATACCTCCATAAATTTTCAATTTTTAATTTTTGTATATTTTTCTTTTTCTTATAAAACATAAATCAAGTTATATTTTACATCTTCTATGCGTTTGCTCTTTTTTCTGCAATTGCATTTAGTGCCACTACTAGACCTCTTAAGTTTGCATTCAATACATTTACAAATCCAGTTATTGGAGCATTTAATCCACCAAGTACCTGTGCAATAAGCACTTCTCTTGATGGAAGGTTTGCCAGGGATTTTACGCCTTCGGCATCAATTACCTTACCTTCTACTACACCGGCTTTTAATTGCAGCTTATCATACTTCCCGGCATACTCATTCATTATTTTAGCAGGTGCAACAGGATCTTCACTGCTGTAAGCCATGGCTGTAGGTCCTTTAAGGAATGGATCAAGTTGGTTTAATCCCAGTTCATCGGCTGCAATCCTTGTTAAGGTATTCTTTACTACATGGTAATTTATACCAGCTTTTCGCAAGGCCCTTCTCAAGTCTGTATCCTGTTCTACTGTAAGTCCTCTATAGTCTGCAAGAACCACCCCTTTTGCTGATGAAATCTTACCTGCTATGTCACTTACAACTTCCTTTTTTTGATCAAGTATTTTCTCACTTGGCATTGTTGTACATTCACCTCCTCTGAAACTCGGCATTAAAATAAATTAACCCTTCATTTGCACATAGACACATGAAGGGTTATTGACCTTTTCAAATCAACTTTCCTTACCTCGGCAGGAAGATAATATATCAATTATGCTTTCGCACCTGCTGTCTATGGCAAAGCGGCTATTCACTTTTAAGTGTTACTATTTTACATCTTCACATCTTTATTTATACCAGGTTAGTTTGCTGAATTAACTTTAATACCCGGTCCCATTGTTGATGATATAACAATGGATTTTAAATATTGTCCCTTGGCAGCTGCAGGTTTTGCTCTAATTATAGCATCCAATAATGTTCTATAGTTATCCAAAAGCTTTTCAGTTCCAAATGAAACTTTACCAATTGGACAGTGGATGATATTTGTTTTATCAAGTCTGTACTCAATTTTACCAGCTTTAATATCTTTAATAGCCTTTGCTACATCCATTGTTACAGTACCTGCTTTAGGGTTAGGCATAAGGCCCTTTGGTCCCAATATTCTACCAATTTTACCTACTACTCCCATCATGTCAGGTGTTGCTACAACTACATCATAATCGAACCAGTTTTCATTCTGAATTTTAGCTATAATATCTTCGGCACCTACAAAATCGGCACCTGCATCTTCAGCTTCCTTAGCCTTATCACCTTTTGCAAAGACTAGAACTCTTACAGTTTTTCCTGTCCCATGTGGAAGTACTACTGCGCCCCTTACCTGCTGATCAGCATATCTTGAGTCAACTCCAAGTCTTATATGTGCTTCAACAGTCTCATCAAACTTTGCATTACCTGTTTTCTGTACCAGTTCAAATGCACTCTCAGGCTCGTAAAGAGTTTCTCTATCTACAAGTTTGGCTAATTCCAAATACCTTTTTCCTCTTTTCATATTCCTTTCACCTCCGTGGTTAGTTTTCGGGAAAATTTTCCCTCCCACTCAACTAAATTAACGACGACTGTACTAAAATAAACGCATGCGTCATACAAATCTGTTACTACTATTAACTAATCCTCTACTACAATACCCATACTTCTTGCTGTGCCTGCTACCATTCTTTCAGCAGCTTCAACAGTTGCTGCATTTAGGTCGGGCATCTTTAACTCAGCTATTTTTCTAACTTCTGCTTTGGATATTTTAGCAACCTTTTCTTTATTCGGCGTACCTGAACCGCTTTCAATTTTGCATGCCTTTTTCAGTAATACAGAAGCAGGCGGAGTTTTTGTAATAAATGTAAACGATCTGTCTGCATATATTGTAATTACAACAGGAATTATCAGACCGGCATCTTTTGCAGTCCTTTCATTAAACTCCTTACAAAATCCCATTATGTTAACACCATGTTGTCCTAAAGCTGGTCCAACCGGTGGAGCCGGAGTTGCCTTCCCCGCAGGTATCTGTAGCTTTACATAGCCTGTTATCTTTTTTGCCATATTTTTTAGTCCACCTCCCAATTTGTTTAAAAATAAATTATAGCATATAATATCAATAACTTTAAGCCATAATCTTTAAATCTTTAAAATTTTCGACTGCTTTCCCAATATTAAATATTAAAAAACTACGAACTTTAAATTATAGCTTCTGAATTTGAATCAATTCCAATTCAACGGGTGTCTCTCTTCCAAACATAGATATTGAAACACGCACCTTTTTCTTATCCAGGCTGATTTGCTCAACTGTCCCAATAAAATTCTCAAGAGGTCCGGATATAACCTTTACACTATCCCCTACCTCGTAATCAACAACCGGCGGAAAATCTTCAACACCCATAACCTTTACTTCATCATCAGTTAAAGGCACAGGACGTGATAAAGGTCCTACAAACCCGGTGACACCTCTTATATTCCTTACAATGTACCATGTTTCATCTGTCATTATCATCTTAATAAGAACATATCCGGGGAAAACCTTTTTCAATGTTGTCTTCTTTTTACCTTCTTTAATTTCAATTTGTTCTTCCATAGGGACGACTACATCCACGATATATTCCTGCATACCCCTATTTTCAACAATTTTTTCAAGGTTTGCCTTAACCTTGTTTTCATAACCAGAATAGGTATGTACTACATACCATTTCAAGCCTTCAGACACTTCTTCAGGGAGCATTAAACTTTATACCCTCCTTGCTTTTTTTGGGCACATACAACCAGACTGACTTAAGCTATTACCTTAAAAACTTATTTTAAAGTAATATCTACTATTTTTGATAGTCCAATATCTGCTACCCATATAACAATTCCAAATAGCAAGCATATGGCAAGTATGGCAATCAAACTATTAGCAAGCTGTTTTCTGGTAAGCCATACTACTTTTCTTAACTCTGTCCTGACCTCTTTAAAGAATCTAACAGTCTTTTTCCACATTTGTTTGCCTTTTGTTTCTTTTATTTTTTCGGCCATAGCAATACAACTCCATCTTTTAATTTTGCTGCTTCTTTTATCAATTAAATTATGACTATATCACAAAAATATTACCTTGTCTCTTTATGAGCCGTATGTTTACGACAGAATTTACAATATTTATTCATTTCGAGCCTGTCAGGATCATTCTTCTTATTCTTCATTGTATTATAATTTCTGCGTTTACATTCGGAACAGGCCATTGTTATTTTCACTCTCAACACTAACACCTCCAGCTTTGCTAATTGGCAGGTACTTTTCTTTTGACATACCTGTCCATCCAATACATTGCACCTAAATGGAATATATCATTACATAATAATGTTTACTTAATAAAATATTGTCCTGGTATAGGCACAAAAAAAAATCCTATAGTAGGAGCAATATTTACTCTAACATAAAAGTGTATGCAAGTCAAGATTTTTTTAATGCTTTACAAGCAATTTTATAGTCTCTGTTACAGTTTTGCTTTTTTTTGTATCCAGGCCGTCTTTGATTACAACTATATATGAAGATTCACTTAAATGATCTTCCTCATTCTTTTCTCCACTATTACCATTGCAATATGTATGTAAGCCGTAAATATGCTCTTCATGGTCTCCAAATTGTTTTTTCAATAAATAACATCCTTCATTATCCAACTTCAACTCTTCTGCAAGTGAATCCAATTTTGCAATATTTGCCACAGAGGCATACTCATTAAAGCTTTTCTTGTCCATTATCAAGATGTGGTAATCACCTTGCGTAACAAAATTATAGGCAGAAGACATCATTTGAATTTTATACGGAATGGGTAATTCTTTCGAGAGCATGAACTCCTCTATAATTAAGTTTTCATGCTTTATAGTATTACAGAGTTTATTTCTAATTTCATCTTTTAGTGAATTTATATCAACAAGGTCATCCATAAATTCCCCAAAAATAACTATATTAATATTGTTTTCAACAGGCTCCCAGGCAAATACGGCAATAGCAGCTACTAATATTACAAGGCAAATTAAAACCGCAGTTTTATGATCTCCAAGCATATACAACAGAGTGTTTCGCTGTTTTTCATGAGAACCACTTGCATCTTGAGATTTTTCCCTATCTATTCCTATTAAGCAGTAGTAGGCCTCATTAATTTTTTCCATATTGAGCCCTACTACTTCACTTTTAATATTCTCACGCTTTAATATCAGGTGTTTTTTAGCCAGCAGGTAGTATTTGAATTCTATCTCATCCCTACCTGCCCCCTCCCGGACACCTAATATTTCGTAAGCTTTTTTAATCTTCTCAGCATGTACTTTATCATTGGTGCTTTTTTTATTAAAAGCTTCACTACTAACAGTATTCTCATTATAAGCCGTCTCTTTAAGACTATTTTTCTTTGAAACTAATAATTCTAAAAACTTATTTTTTTTCATTTCGCTTTCCAAATTGGCATAGTAGTACTAATTACCAGTGTTATTTCTCGGAAATATTAAAAATTCTGCTAATTGCACCGGAAAACTTCATCCTGGAATTTTGGAAAATCTCAACTATTTTAAATCTTATTTTTACCGGTATATCCTTATCGTTATCGGCGGATGTAATGATTTTATACTCATCACTGCTTAAAGCATCTTTCAATTCGTTCTTTACAGAGTCAGGGATAGTACCATGAGTTACATCCACAATACAAAGAGGAGGAAATAGCACACACCACCAATTGGCTCCCTTTCCGCTGCCAATTACAACCTTTAATGCCTGATAATTACCAGCAGGTAAAACAATATCCCCATACTTTCTTGTTGGGAAAGGATAATATCCCAGAGATG
>DAOSDD010000136.1:0-11706 GCA_035362115.1 Clostridiales bacterium
AAACATGGTAGGTAACCTTGGCAAGCCATTTTATATAAATACATACAATAAGGGTTCAATTACCAATATGAAGAATGATGCATTTCTTGAGTTATGCTGCCAGGTTACTATGGATGGAATAAAGCCATATTCTGTTGGAGAAATGCCAAAGGGTATAAGAGGAATGCAGGAGATAGTACTGGATACCCATGAGCTTACAGCAGAGGCTATTTATGAATGTAATTATGATAAATTAAGGAGGGCATTTCTAACTGATCCATTAATATGTTCTATAGTTGATGCTGATAATATTATTAAGGAATTGCTTCAGGTGGAAAGAGAGGCACTGCCTGAGTGCTGGTAAAAGAAAGAAGGGTTGATATGCGTTTATATCACTTGGATTTAAAGTTTGCAATGTATAAAAAAGAATACATTAAAAATTGGTTTGAGAAACTGAAAGCCAATGGATTTGATGGTAGGGTAAATATTTAATAGGTGCATTTATCAAATCCGAGGAAATATTTACCAGGAGCTATCGTTACGGTGCTTAGAACCTTTAAATTCAGCTATGGGCAAAATCAAACTCACAAAATAATCTTATCAAAATAGTTGTAATTATTTTGTTCAAACACTGATTTTGCTTATCCTTCGCTCAGATACGGGGAAACTCTTCAACAAAAAAGGGAGGTCTCTTACTTGAGTGAAGAGGTTCCCCTGCCCAGCTACAGCACCTTCACTAATGCCCCTTACCAATATTTTCTTCAGATAAATTAAATGCATCGATGTAACTTACAATTTGCTAATTCTTCATTGATTATTTCAAATCGTAAATTATATAGTTTAATCTGAAAAAATAAATGACAGTAATTTGGAAATTGACACATAGGGAAAAGAAAAATTGAAATATTGAAAAAGAAAGGAAAGTAGTATACTTAATCATTGTAGGAACTGTGCTCAATATCCAATATCAATATCCAATATCACTCAAAATAAATATCCATATGAGCATGAAATTGGGGATTGTATGACTAAATGCATTCTGGTGTTTGTAAGACTTATTGCAATTAATTTCATTCGTTAAAGTCGAATTTACTTTGTCAACTGAGGAAAATTATTTAAAGGAATGAGAAAGCATTTTTTCTTATTGACATGATAATGCTAATAGTATACAATAAGCTAAACCGGTTTTGTTTTACACTGTTTTAATATTAATGCTATCATGTGGCGCTGAGAACCCGATCTGGAGATAAGATTATAATACCGAATTACATAGACTTTATCTAAATATACTAGCTGAAAAGCGTTGTTCTTTTCAACTGATGCAATGATAAATATATAATTAAGGTATCATGAGAATTGTGATATACAAAGTTACAGTTGAAAAGATTTATTGTGAAAAGGGAAATAGTAAATATAGAAGCATTGATATGAAAGTATGAAAGATGTGTATGTGAATCATCACATAGATTTGAGATAAATGAAAACCATTATAAAACCGAGAGGAATGATTCCATGAGTGATAAGTTTCGAATAAAAGATATTGTACCTACCGTTTTTTTAAAGAGAGAAGAAAATGAGTTAAAACAACTTATAAAGCTTGAAATAAATTCTTCGATTTCCAGAGAAGCAATGATTCTGGTTATAGCCAAAGAAAAAATTAATGAAATATCTTTGGGAATTGTTCCAAACGGTGTATCCATTCAGAGAATTTTTATTGATGAGATGAAGGAAAAGACAGATATTAAGTTTGTTTTAAAATCGCAGGGTATAGTCTATGACAGCAGAACAGAATCCTGGAATCCCCCCAGACATTGGAGAGTACATGTTGTCCAGCTTTCACATCACGACCCCGGCTATACCGACCTTCCATCAAATGTATTGAAAACACATATCCGGTGGTTGGATGAAGCTTTGTTATTTGCTGAGGAGACTGGTAATTTCCCGGAGGATGCAAGGTTTAGAATGGTTATTGAGCAGGCTTGGTCTATTGATCATTATCTTAAAAATTCACCTGAATCGAAAGTTAACAGAATAATTGATTTAATGCGTTTAGGACGGATAGAGCTGACTGCCCTTTTTGGCAATATGATTACGGAAATCTGCGGTCACGAAGAAATGATAAGGACTCTTTACCATGCTTTTTCGCTAAAAAGAAAATATGATATTCCAATTGTATCTGCTGAACATAATGACATTACAGGAATAAGCTGGGGTTTATGTAGGGTGCTTACTGATGCAGGGATAAAGATATTCTGTCCGGGGATTCCTCTTTACTACAACTGGGCCGTAAAAGATGCAAATGGACTAAGTCTTAATTCGTTCTGGGATGAAAAGGCAATATTCACACACGGCGGTCCTGGTGCTTTTTGGTGGGAATCACCTTCGGGTAAAAAGCTTCTATTCTGGTGTAATAACCAAGGGTGCGGGGGAGATTACCATGCAGGACTTCCGGGACTACCGGAAAAACTGATACAGCTTGAAGAACAGGATTATCCATATCATGTAATACGATGGCCGGTAAGTGGTGGGGCAAGAGATAACTCTCCATATATAGGTGGATATGCATATACAATAAAGGAATGGAATGAAAAATGGGAATATCCACACCTAATATGCAGCACCAATGCAAAATTCTATGAAGACTTCATAGGAGAAGAGCCTAAAGATCTACCAGTATTTAAAGGAGAGCTACCTGGACAGGATTATCCGGTAGGTTCCACTTCAACGGCTGCTTCAACTGCCCAGAACAGAAATAATCATTCAGCAATGATTACAGCAGAGAAGCTTGCCTCTATGGCAGAAATAGTGACCGACTATACATATCAGAAAGAAGATATTTCACAGGCTTATGAGGATATGCTCTGGTACGATGAACATGCATGGGGTCATCATTTTCCGTGTGGACCTGCCATGAAAGCATCACAGTATGAAAAAATGATACGTGCCTATAGAGCTTCAGCTTTTGCCCATGATATTACCAGTAAGGCTATGGCAAAAATTGCAGATAATATAAAATTTGAAGAGGATGGTTTTTATCTGGTGGTATTTAACTCAACCTCACACAAAACTATAAGACCTGTCCGCACACTTTTAAGGGAGATAGACAACTGCGGTAGTACAATGTATGAAGTACCTCCTGAAGAAGATCCGAAAGGTGAAGGGTATTTTAAAGGAGTGCTCTTAGGAGACAGATGGCATGCAAGTCCATCGCTAGATATTGTTAATGGTAGATTTGAGCTTATGGACATGTCAACAGGCAAATGTGTGCCATTTCAGATAATTGAAATTCAAACAGCCATGGATGCTGTACCTTATGCAGGAGAAAGACTGGGGATTGGATCAGGTACAAGTAGATATGGGTTTTTTGAAGTACCATTAGGCTTAAAAAAAGACCTTTGCTTTATAGCAGAAGATATTCCTCCGTTAGGATATAAAACGTACAGATTGATATCCAAAAAGGATACCAAAGGAATTGAGTACAGTGAATCTAAAAGGTACAGTGAATCTAAAAGGTACAGTGAATCTGAAAGGTACAGTGAATCTGAAAGGTACAGTGAATCCGAAAGGATAATGAAGTACAACTGTTGTAACTCAGTGGAAGATTTTATAGCAATTGAAAATGAGTATTACAGGATATTAGTTGATAAATGTACTGGTAACGTAAAGAGTATACTGGACAAGGAAGTAGCACGTGATATAATCGATAATGCGTGTCCACACGGCTTTAACTCATTTATTGTTCGTGAACCGGATTTTGGTGACAAGAAGAGAACTGAATACTATATAGAAAATGTTAAAGTCAGTAAAAGGTTGGATGAAGATATTTGCAAAGCTATTGAAATTTCAAGTGGTGCTTGTGGGCATCCTGTGATAAAACAGGAGATAGTCCTTTATAAGGGGATCAAAGCAATATATTTCAATATAAAAGTAATCAAGGATCCAACTCCATTGCTTGATGTACACATAGCATTTCCATTTAAGGTTGATAATCCTGTGTTTCGGTATGAAGGTGTATTGTCTGTAATAAACCCGATTGAGGATTATTTTCCTGGTGCCTACTTGGACACTGTTGCTGTACAGAACTGGGTAAAGGTTACAGATGGCAGCTACAGTGTGCTATGGTCTGGCCTTGATGCTCCTATTGCAGGTTTTTCAGGGCTTCATCCCGGATATGTTTCCCCAGCTCACAGATGTCTTATTGATGGAAAAGCAGCACATCCACCAATGAAAAAGGAAGAACTTACAAAGGGGTGGATATATTCAAACATATTCTATAACAATTTTGGCACTAACTTCTCTGTATCTCAGACCGGAGAAATGCTTTTCAGATATGTGATAACGACATGCAGTCATGACATTTCAGATAGTGAAGCATCTGCTTTTGGCTGGCAGGCGGTAACACCTGTTGAGCAAATATTTACAAAGAGGTATAGTAAGGACGTTAAAACTGGAAAGATGCCTGTAGAATACAGCTTTATTGAGTATGACAACAAAAATGCTGCAATTCTTGCCTTTAAAAAAGCTGAGGATGACAATGGATATATACTGCGATTATGGAATATGGAAAATAAAGCAGTAAATATAGATCTAAAACTAAATGGTTTAAGGATTGATAGTTTGTACCTGGCTGATGTGGTTGAAAGAAATAGCAGTATTATTACGAGTCAAAAAGAAAACTCTATTAATGTAAGCATTGATAAAAATAGTATCGTAACCATAAGAATTATCAAAAAGAATGATAATTAAGTGTTTGAGACATACTGCTATAAATTAAAAGCAACCTTCCGAAAGATAATACTTGACTTGATTTTGGAAATGAAGTAAAATTTATATAAACCGGTTTATATAACTGTAAAAGGGGGATTCCTTCATGATTAAGCGTAAAGGAATTTCTATACGAACAAAATTAATATTCATCTTTCTTGCAATAATTCTATTTACTTCATTTTGTATCTCCATATTTTCATACAAAGCTTCTGAAAATACTATAAAAATGCAATCTGAGGAGTTGATATCAGGTTATCTTAACCAGTCGGTAAAAAGGTTTGACTTGTTTATGGAGAACCTGCATAGAGCGTCCATGTCCATTGCATTTAACAAGGACTTAAACAAAATATTGGCAAGAATAAACCAGGGAAGTTATGAGGATTATAATAATCTTCTAAGGATAAATGACCTGATATCGACTTTTAACAATACAAACAGATTTGTTTACCTGGTTAACATATATGATTTTAAAAACGGTGTAATAATTCCTTCAAGAGGTACAAAAAGGAAAATAAATCTGGAAGATTCAGAATACAAGCTTGTCAAAAGTTTGCTTATTGATAACAGTGATGCATATAAAATACTGTACCATTGGGTTGAAAGTAGGATTATAAATTTAAATGGTGTAGAAAAAAATGTTTTAACTTTTGCTATCCCAATAAAGGACAATTTTACCGGTGAAATCATAGGCAGCGTAATGACATATGTCCCAGAAGAACATATATCCGGTATGTGTCTGGAGATATCCTTTTCTTCTGGAGGAAATGCCATACTAGTGAACAGTAGCGGAAAAGCAATATCATCTTCTGAGCCTAATCTGGTTGGCGAAAATTTTTTCGATTATTTAAATGTGGAAAGGCAGGGAAATGATTCGTATATCAGAAAAATCGACGGAAAAGAGTATCTTGTTTCATACAGAAAATCAAATTATATAGATTGGAGCTTTCTTTCTATAGTTCCTATAAAGATAATCATGCAGAAAAATACTGGTGTTTTGAGGAATACTTTTGTTTTTATTGGCTTGGGGACAATTTTACTAGCATTTCTTCTTTCTTATATAGTAAACTTCTATTTTTATAAACCAATAAGATATTTAATAGATGATATTAAAGCTCATATCAAAGAAAAAAACCTTGACTTAAAACCGATTTCAAGGGATGATGAAATAGGTTTCATTTTTAATAGCTTCTACGAAATATTATTAGAGAACAGGGTACTTATAGAGAATATATATGAGCAAAAGATTTTGCTTCAAGAAGCAGAAATCAGGCTGCTTTATTCACAGATAAATCCACATTTCTTATATAATTCACTTGATTCTATCATATGGATGCTTATGTTTAAACAGTATGATGACATAGGAATCCTTGTAAAAGCTCTGGTTAAGTTTTTTAGAATTACCCTTAGCGAAGGTAACGAAATAATTACTGTAAGGCAAGCAAAAGAACGGATAGAAAGTTATTTTATAATACAAAAAATAAGGTATTCAGACAGGCTTATAGTTGATGTGGATTTTGAGGAATCAATACTTGAGTTTAAAATGCTAAAACTTATGCTACAGCCAGTTGTAGAGAATTCCATATATCACGGTGTTGAGAAAAAGTTAGGTGAAGGCATTATAAAAGTAACAGGTAGGCAAGAGGGTGATGTCTTAGTATTTAAAGTAGAGGACAATGGTGTAGGAATATCTCCCCAAAGGCTTGATGAAGTGAATAAGATTATAAATTCGGAAGAGCAGCAATTAGATCAATTCTATGCACTGCAAAATATAAATAAAAGGATAAAGATCTTTTATGGCGATAATTATGGAATATCTCTTGAAAGCAGCGAGGGTGAAGGTACAATTGTAAACATTAAAGTGCATGTAATTGAAGTACCCGTAAGTGAATAAACATTAGGAGGATCTGGATATAATGAAACTTTTAATAGTTGATGACGAACCGATGGTCAGAAAAGGGCTTTTATATGGTTTCGATTGGTTAAGTATAGGTGTAGAAGCAGCAGGAACTGCATCCAATGGAATTGAAGCTATTGAATTTATAAAGCTTAATCAGCCTGATGTAGTTTTAGCTGATATTAAAATGCCAGGAATGAATGGTTTGGAACTTGGTAAATGGGTAAAGAATAATTATCCATACATTGATGTTATCTTCTTAACGGCATATGGTGACTTTGATTATGCAAGACAAGCTATTGAGCTAGAAGCTGCTAACTATCTTTTAAAACCTGTTGATGCTGATGTATTGTTTAGTACTATGGAAAAGATCAAAAAAAAGACTTATGACGAAAAGAAAAGAAAGATAGTTTATAAAACTGATAAGGAAAAGCTTAAATCTATCATAGTAAACCATAATATGGAGGCATTGAACGAATATTTGCATGAATACTTTAACTTATATAGGAAGCATCTCAATATTAAATTGGATAATAAAGAGCTTATAATTTTCGAGCTTATATCGGCAGTATATGAAGTGATAAGAGAGCATGAGAAAAATGGCAGTGAGCTAGCACTTGATAGCGTTACATTAGAGGAATTTGCAAAATTACAAACATTTGAGGAACTTCAAAAAGAAATCACAAGGTTTTTAATTGAATGTGTAGATAATGCGTTAAATAAAAATAATGAATGCTACAAGCATGACATAGATAAAATAATTAAATACACCAGAAATTGCTACATGAAGGATATAAATTTAAAGACTGTATCATCAACTTTCTCAATAAATCCATCATATTTAAGCAGGGTATTTTCTGAAAGTACAGGGGTATCATTTACCAACTATCTCAACGAACTAAGAATGTTGAATGCAAAAGAATTACTGAAAAATACTGACTTTAGTGTTAAAACAGTAAGCAAACGGGTAGGATATAATAATGAAAAGTATTTCATCAGGATATTTAAAAAAGTGGAAGGGATAACGCCTCAAGAATATAGAACATCAAATAAAATTAATAAAAGTAATTAAAGTGCACTGTCAAAGTAATGATTTGTGTACTTTACACAATAGAATTTCCACTATAGAATTTTAATATAGAGTCATACCATAAAATATTAATATGAAGAACGAAAGGTTAATAATAATGGAATCTATACTAAAATGTAAGACCAATCCGAATAAAAGCAAACAACCTAAGCTATTAAAAAAGATAATTAAATATAAGCTGGTATATTTTTTGATACTTCCTTCAGTTATTTGTTATATAATTTTTGCTTATCTGCCTATGGCAGGTGTTTTGATGGCTTTTAAAGATTACCAGGTAGGCAGGGGATTCAAGGGTATATTTACAAGTCCAAGTGTAGGGTTTGAACATTTCCAGCGACTGTTTAAATCATATTACTTTTTCAGTATTTTAAGGAACACAATTTTAATTAGTTTTTATAAGATTATTTTTTGTTTTCCCGCTCCTATTATATTCGCTATATTATTGAATGAGCTAAGAATTACATATTTTAAGAGGTTTGTGCAAACCGTAACATATCTCCCGCATTTTTTATCTACAGTTGTTGTAACAGGTTTGGTTCTTGCAATGCTGTCTCCATCCTACGGACTGGTAAATGCTGTTCTAGGTACAATGGGCCTGGAACCTGTTCATTTTCTAGCAAACAGCAGATATTTCAGAAGCATTATTGTTGCCATTGATGTATGGAAAGGGACAGGATGGAGTGCTGTTATTTATCTTGCTGCAATATCATCTATTGATCCACAGCTATATGAATCAGCAACGATTGATGGTGCAGGAAAGTTTCGGCAAATATGGAGCATTACACTACCATCATTGTTAGATTTGATAATATTACTCCTAATTTTGAGAATAGGAGATATATTAAATGCAGGTTTTGAGCAAATATTTCTGCTGTATTCTCCTCCTGTTTACAGTGTAGGAGACATTATAGATACCTTTGTTTACAGGGAAGGACTAGTAAATTCAAATTATGGTTTTTCAACAGCAGTGGGTCTTTTTAAATCTGTTGTCGGACTTGTGTTGATTGTCGGTTCCAACAAACTGGCTAACAGGTTTGGTAAACAAGGTATATGGTGATTTTGATATTATGTAAACAAAGGGGGTGCTTTTTTGGTCAAACAGTCCAAAGGTGAAAAAATATTTAACTTTATAAATATTCTTATTATGCTTATTGCAGTAATTGCTGTTATAATACCACTTTTTAGCGTGGTTTCCACTTCATTAGTTTCTAATCAGGAGTTGTCAAGAAGACGTTTCATTATTTTCCCTCAAAAGGTTGATTTTACAGCTTATAAAATAATTTTTGAAGGAACAAGCATAATTATTAGTGGGTACAAAATAACTATATTCAGAGTAGTTGTGGGTACGGTTATTAATTTGATTTTTTCCTACTTTACTGCATATGCAATGTCGAAAAAGGATTTACCTGGCAGAAATGTAATTACTATCTTCTTTTTCTTTACAATGCTTTTTGGAGGCGGTCTGATTCCTTATTATATTGTGATAAAGTCTGTAAGATTGTTAAATAATGTTTGGGTTTATATTTTGCCTCAAATTATATCTGTATGGAATACTCTTCTTATTAGGAACTTTATTATGAATATTCCGGAAAGTCTTGAGGAATCTGCAGAAATTGATGGGGCAAATGCTGTACATATAATATTCAGAATTATTTTGCCATTGTCGATACCAGCTCTTGTAACTATAGGCCTTTTTTACGCTGTAGGTCACTGGAATAGCTGGTGGGATGCTTTCTTATTTGTAAGTGATGTCAGGAAGCAGCCGATACAGTTGGTATTAAGAAATATCCTTGCATCTGCGGAAATGAGGATAAATACTATTACAGGCAGAATTGATGCAACTGAAATAAAACCGCCTTCGCGTGCAATACAAACAGCAACTATAGTTGTTACGACAGTTCCAATAGTTATTATTTATCCTTTCATACAGAAGTATTTTATTAAAGGTATAATGATAGGAGCTGTAAAGGGGTAAAAACGCAGGTACTGCCCGTGTGTATTCAAAAACTATTAATATACATTAATATAAATTAATAAAAAAGGAGAGAATGATTATGTTAAAGAAAAGGTTATTAACTATGCTTTTATGTCTGGTATTAATAGCATCATTGTTTACAGCATGCGGAAAATCTGGTACCAACGCTGAGAAAACCGATGGTTCGGATACGTCCCCACTGAAAGAAAACAAGGAAGAAACTGTAACCATTGTAATGGAGAGACCTTTATGGCAAAATGCTGATCCATCATCTGATCCTAATATGAGAATTAGGCAAAAAATCAAAGAAAAAATCAATATTGATGTGGAAGTAGTAGGGCAGCAGAATCCGCCAGATCAGGCCGAAAAGCCTAATCTGATGATTGCTGCAGGTGAAACTCTTGATATTTTTCAAACACCTTTCGGAGGGTCTAATGATTGGAGAAAGTATAAGAGAGAAGACACAATTATTCCACTTAACGATCTACTAAATGAATTTGGTGTAGATCTGCTAAAACATGTTAATCAAGATGCATTAAAAGCATGCACTGATGAAGATGGCAAAATATGGGCTCTGCCTGATGAACAAAATCCAGTAACAACCTTCTTAATGATGCGAAAAGACTGGCTTGATAAGTATAATTTAAGTGTACCTGAAACATTTGAAGAATATGAAAATGTACTTCAAGTATTTAAGGAAAAGGAAAATGATGAAGGAATCGTACCTTTTTGGCAGGGACTTGAGGACAATATATTTGCAGGGTGCTTCATTCCTACTGGAGATCAAAAATTTTTGGATAGCGACGGAAAACTAAAACCGAATTTTATGCATCCAAACTATAAGGAATTTCTGGCTAAAATGGCAGATTGGTATAAGAAGGGCTTTTTACATAAGGAATTTGCTACTATGCAATACCAGCAGGCAGCAGATTTAGCCTTTGGAGGACGCTCAGGATTATTTGTCAACTGGATCAGTGGTTCATTTAAGTTTAATGTTGATACGCTTAAAAATTCTGTGCCTGATGGAGAATTAATTGTGATAGCTCCACCAAAAGGACCTGCTGGAAGACTTATAAGGAAAGGACTACCAATAACGAGTAATATTATGATTACCAAAAGCAGTAAGTATCCGGAAAAATCAATTGAATTCCTTAACTGGAGTATGGCAACAGATGAAGGATGGCTGCTTAGTAGATTTGGAGAAGAAGGCTATGACTGGAACTGGATTGATAAAAGTAAAAATATACTTGATTATACAGATAAAAAGGTAGATGTTGATAGATATGGATATGCAATATTTTGCAGCACCAGGCTCAATAAATTTGTAAACAAGTATAATATTGGAGGTATGGTAGATTCTGAAGCTACAGCATTTGTACATGATGAAAATAAATATCCTACTAAAAATCCTATTGATTTGCTTGTAATTTATGATGTTAATAAAATGAAGTCGAAAGACAAGTTAAATTCAATGAACACATTTTTAAATGAAGCAAAATATCAAATTATTATGGGTCAAGAACAGGTTTCTAGTTGGGATAATGTAATAAAAAAATGGCTTGAGCTTGGTGGTAAGGAATATATTGATGACATAACAGAGCAGTTTAATGCTCAGAAATAACGAACATTGCTATATGTAGAAACAAAAAAGGGGATTGATACTCCCCTTTTTTGTTGTATACGATATACTATTATTCTCAAAAAGTTGACAAAAAAACATTTTTGCTCAAAGCCATGTAGTATAAGCGTTATATAGCACTTTTTGAGAATATATAGTACCTTAATTTATCGTAGCGTACGCTTATTTGTTTGCAGCTATACGCTGCGATATGTATATTACGTTAAGAAGAATTATTAAATTTACTTTGTACGGACAATCTAATTAAGGGGGCTTATATGTGTGAGTATAGAATTTGAAAAGATATTTGAAAATGATGTTTTATCAAAAAGAGAAAGAGTAGAACGAATTCTTAACCATCAACCAGTTGACCGTGCAGCACT
>DAOSDD010000137.1:0-1113 GCA_035362115.1 Clostridiales bacterium
AAGTATCTCCCTAACAATGCCAAGCTTTGTTTCGGCAGCAGAGAAGCTCCCCCACAGGATTTTTTATCGTTTAAAGTAAAGGGCAACATCACAGAACTGACCCAAAAGGAGCTTGCGTTTACAAGAGAGGAAATCGTCGGTATCCTGGGTTTTGATGATCCCGCTATTTACGGTTCCACGGAGGGGTGGCCTCTGGCCATCCGTTCTTTCCAGGTATTGCTGGAGAACGGTATATCCATTGGCGACATTACTTCCTACGGTAATGAAACTTTGTATGCCTACCTTTTCCGTGAATGCATCGCAAATCTGAACTCCGACATGGTGGATTTTCTTAAAAAATCCGCTTGCTTTGACGTGCTGGACGCACAGATGCTGGATGATGTCCTGAATAAAAAAAATACAAGACTTATGCTGGAAAGCCTTGTATCCAGAAATATATTCACCATTAAAACAGGCGACGGATTTTATCGCTACCACGCGCTTTTCAGAAGTGGCCTGCTGGAAACGGGAGATAATGACCAAATGCCTTTACTGAGGCAGAAAGCCGCCCAGTACTATTTTGATCATAAGCAGTATTCAAGGGCTGCCCGGTACGCCATTGAATCGAAGGATAACGAACTTCTGGAAAATATAATCCTCGCATGCTATAGGGATTACATAAAAGCCGGCAATTACAACGAGCTTCGGATATGGTTCCGGGTGCTTAATGATGCGGCGGTCGAACTAAACCCAAGAATTCTTGTGGCCAAGGGTGCGTTTCTGTCCGTTCTCGGAAATTTTGTACAGGCCAAAGCATGCCTTGAAGCAGCGATACCCTTAATGAGCAGAGACGATAAGGAGCTTTATTTTGAGGCTATGATACATAAGGCAAGGGTTCTCCGTAATTTCGTTTCATTCGAGGAATCAAACAGGCTGCTTGATGAGCTTTTAGCAAGGCTTGACGATCAGACTGGGGAACTGGCATATTCTGTAGTTATCGAAAAGCTGTACAACCTATGCTGGAATTCGCAGATAGGCGAGGCCTATGCTCTTGCACGGCATATGATAGAGAGCTGCGCCAATGCCGGCAATATTAAGATCATGCGTTGGTTTGAAAGGTATCTTTGCACAATT
>DAOSDD010000137.1:1213-11682 GCA_035362115.1 Clostridiales bacterium
GACCAGGGGGCTACAAAAGAACAAATATATAACGCTATTTGGTGGGAATCGGAATCCAATAATATAAAAAACCTGATTGCGGTAAACCTGAGGCACATAAAAAATGACCTTGAATGTGCCGGCATAATGGAATCAGTCATATACCGGGAAAACCGCTATTTTATCTGCCGGGATGAAATTGCATATGAAGAATTTAAGCTTCATAATACCAAAGATCAGGCAAAAAAGCTTCTATCTCTATATAAAGGAGAATACTTAGCAGATTTTGAAGCACTTTGGGCTATCGGTAATAGGATCAAATACCGTGAGGCTTATAAATCAGCATTAAACTTTAGTAGGAATCTATAACCTCATCTACTTTTTGCTTTAATATTTATATTGTATATTGTCATAAAGGCAGCATCGCATATCCTCTGCAAGAACATATTTTCTTTTTTTATCTTGCGTCTTTCCAAAATGTGCTGTTCTCTCCCCAAATTTTCTTGGAATTCTCACAATTAATCATCCTCCTTAATAGGGAAGATAGTACTAAATATGGGTACTCCTCCATACCGACCTTCCAAATACGCTTTATCCACCTTTTTATCAAATCTTACATTGTATTCATCAAGAGAATAAAGCTCTGTTTCCCCAGACGTAAGTTTATTGGCAATCCATATTTCATCCTGGCGTAATAATCCAAAGTCTAGCAGTCTTGATTCATGGGTTGTGGTAACCAACTGAATATTTCTCTTCTGTGCAGCAACTAAAAATTCCTGAATAAATTTATAAGTTAGCTGTGGATGTAAGCTTCTATCTATTTCATCAATAATATATACTTTATCTTCTACAGTAAAAAGAATTTCGATCAAATCTAAAATTCTCCTTGTACCATCTGATTCTTCAGAGAATTCAAAAACGGCATCATTTCCATGGTTAAAAACTATTGTAGTAACTTCTATTTTATCATTTTTATCTAAAGAAATAACGTAGTACATATCATTTATCCGTACAGACATTGAAGATGCTTTTTTATCTTTTATCTTTTCAATTTTCCATTCTTTAATATCTTCCTCTAATCTTTCATAAATCACTTTTGGTAATTGCTGCTGAAGCTGTATCAAAGATGACTTTCTTTCATCGTAGTTGGTTATTCCAGTTCCTAAACTTCTAATTACCCTGCATACTTCTTCCTTGTTTTTTACATCCCTGAAATAGGAATAATCAGAAATTGGTCTGTTTGGGTAATTTACATCCAATTTATCTACAAACCAATCAAGCACTTCCTTAAATATGAATAACTCACTCTCATCTTTATACAATTCAGCTTTTGCCCTGTTCATTTCATTTAAAAAGAGTATTTCTGTATTGTTTTTGCTATCATCAGAATAAACATTAAATTTATTTCTTAATGTTTGTGAGGTAACTTTTAAATCAGATTGAAATTTGCCACTTAAAACATCTCTACTAAAAATAGTCTTATCATTGCTGGTTGAACTTAACTGAATTAACCACTCAGATACTATTTGGCTCTTTTCCAAAAAAATCTCAAAGCCATATGCATAGTTGTTATTGTTTAATAGTATTTCAAACTCAAAATATGAGGGTTTGTTGGCATAGCTAGCATCAATTTTGAAATATGAAGCTTGGCCTTTTTTAGGAACGCCCAGAACAATAGCTGTTTGAGCATATTTGAAGCTGGAAATCAGATTGGATTTACCTGATGCATTTGCTCCAAAAACAGTTGCGAACTTTAAAAGCTTTAACTTATCAGCATCAAGTACCCGCTCAGATTTACTCTTTGGCTTTCTTTTGTAAATATTATAATCAAATTTTTTCTGTTTTATTCTTATACAAAGTGATAATTTCACCTTTTTAATGAAACAAGAGGTTATTCCAATAATATTTGATAAAACAAAGACTATGCTTACCATTATATCCATTTACTTTTATACATATATTAAAATTTGCTTTAATAAGAATTATCGAAAAGAAATATTACTAAAAAATCAAGGCAAAAAATTTAATAAGACTACCTGATGAATAATATAAGATTTCTTTTTGATTATAAGATGCATGGAATGAGCAGCATTGGAGAAATAAAAAGAAGATAGAGGAAACTATCTCTGATAAAACTGTTTTGAAGCTTTGGACGGTTTCATTAATTCCCGATGAGGCAATAACAGCAGATATCAGATGAACACTCTTCAGACATAACTAAGCTGCTTCAAGGCTGTGCAGAAAAAGAGTACAAAAGAAAAGGAGCGATAGCATAGAGTTCATTTGGTACTTTGATAAATCGATAATATAAATTCAATTGACAGCCGATTTATATAGAAATAGAAATGGTTTTCAGGGTTAATCTGAACGGCTTAATGACAATGTTACGGCAATGGTGTCAGACAAAATATTATGCCATTCCATTGCGCAAAATATTTCACGTATTATGAAGGAGTACCAGCATACTTTTGCAATGAATATTTATTCAAATAAGATTCCAAAGTCTGTAGTTGAGAAGCTTGTTTGTGCATATGGAAATAAAAATACCGCCGATAACCTGAAGGAGGAAATAATCAATGACCCCCTAAATGCTATAGGAAATATAAATGCAACTGGTGTAAAAAATGTAAACATTAAAACTAACGATAGTCTTAAATTCCAAGCTTCATTAAAGCTTATGTTAAAGGTAATTGGGGAACTAGAAGCCTTTTTTGAATTGAAGACAGTTAAAAAGGCGGAATTTAAAATATAGGCAAGACCATGTAGACCGGAACATGCATTGTAATATATAAATTTGACTAAAATAATTTATTTCTAATGGAACCTGATATAATTTATGTTATAAATATTATTTTCTCATTAAGATATATATATAGCCTACAAATAAAGGATTTGAAGTGGTAAACTTTCACTTAGCAAAAAACATGACATTTCACTTTTTTAATGGTAATGAAGAAACATAGCACATCCAGGCGTACGCTTGAATATATAAAGGCTGTAGAACTGGCAGCAAAGAACCTGAAAGAAAGACCTACCCTTGCAGGTATGATCGGGCCATTTTCTTTAGCAGGCCGTTTGTTTGACATGACTGAGATTATGGTGAATATAATGGTTGAGCCGGATGGTGTTATGAAAAACAGTAGCGTTGATGAAGTTTTGAAAAAGACTGAGGAGCTTTTAAATAGGTATCGACTCCAATAAATTGTATATAAGTACCAAAATTGAATTTATATATTTATTTATTTGCTATTGACAAGGCAAATAGATGTAAATAAAATAGGAACAAGCTATAAGGTGCCCCTGCTAAAAGGGGAGAATAGGGAACCGGGTGAAAATCCAGGGCAGCTCCCACTACTGTGAGCTTGACGAAATTCCTTCATACCACTGCTGTAAAGGCGGGAAGGCTGGAAAAGTAGGATGAAAGCAAGCCAGGAGACCTGCCTTATATGCCAAGCTCAATCTTTGGGTATGGAGATAGAGGCGATTTGTAGTCAAATTGTATCTATTTCCTCCATAAATTTTATTTAGGAGGAAGAAGAATATGCAAAAAATTTCTGTAGTCGGTTATCCAAGAATAGGTATCCGGAGGGAATTGAAAAAATGGGTGGAAGGATACTTTAAGGGAAAAATTTCAAAAGAACAACTGCTAAAAAATTCTGCAAAACTAAGGGTGCAGCAATGGCTGCTTCAAAAGGATAAAGGAATTGATTTCATTCCTTCAAATGACTTTTCATTTTATGATATGTTTCTGGACACAGCATGTCTACTTGGTGTTGTACCTGAAAGGTACAGGGAATTGGGGCTGGATTATCTGGATACCTATTTCGCCATGGCAAAAGGTTTTCAGGCTGGATCACGAGATGTAAAAGCGCTTCCTATGAAAAAGTGGTTTAATACCAACTATCATTATCTGGTTCCATCAATCAGTGATCCAACTAATTTTCAGTTAAGTAGCAGTAAACCGCTGGATGAATATGCAGAGGCATTGAGGTCTGGAGTAAAAACCAAGCCTGTAATTATTGGACCGCTTACATTTCTTAAGCTTTCCAATATTACTGAAAAGGAGAAGATGTATTTTGACTATGCTGATTCAATACTACGTGTATATAAACAGCTGCTATTCAAATTCAATGAATTGGGTATAGAGCTTGTACAGATAGACGAGCCTGTCCTGGTAACAGACCTTTCCTATGAAGACATAAGCTGCTTTACTGCCATGTACAAATCAATCTTGACTGAAAAAGGCAATGTAAAAATACTGTTGCAAACATACTTCGGAGACATAAGAGATATATACAACGAGATTATGTTTCTGGATTTTGATGCTGTTGGATTGGATTTTGTTGAAGGAGAAAAGAATATAGACTTGATAGAGGAATATGGCTTTCCGAAAAACAAGCTTTTATTTGCAGGAGTAGTAAACGGAAAAAATATCTGGATCAATAATCATAGAAAAACACTTGAAAAGTTAAATTTATTGGAAAAGCATATTAACAAGGGAAGTATTGTGTTAAGCACTTCCTGCTCTTTGCTGCATGTGCCTTATACAATAAAAAATGAAACACTGTTGGAGGAAAGATATATTAAGCAGTTTGCCTTTGCAGAAGAAAAGCTGGAAGAATTAAAGGAGCTTTCAGAACTCTGGGATTTGGATTATTATACTTTGAATAAAAAATATGTTAAGAATGTCCTTAACGTCATAGAAAAGCATGAAAGTAAGGAGTTTTTTGATGAAATAGTGAGGGAGGATGTTGCTAGTTTAATTGAAGATGATTTTATCAGATATCCGGTGTTTGAAGAGCGAATAAAAATTCAGAAAGAAAGGTTTAAGCTGCCGCTGCTTCCTACGACCACTATTGGGTCTTTTCCACAAACAGTTGAAGTGAGGGAATTGAGAAAAAAGTATAAAAATGGTGAAATTACATTGGAGCAGTACAATGAGAAAATAAAGTATAAGATTGCCGAGGCTGTTCAAATCCAGGAGGAAGTTGGTTTAGATGTACTAGTTCACGGTGAATATGAACGCAATGATATGGTTGAGTACTTTGGAGAAAACCTGTCGGGATTTTTGTTTACACAAAACGGATGGGTTCAATCCTATGGGACCAGGGGGGTAAAACCGCCGATCATTTTCGGAGATGTGAAATGGGTTAAGCCTATAACTTCAGAATATATTATGTATGCTCAAAGTTTGACAGACAAATCGGTGAAAGGGATGTTGACGGGACCTGTAACCATATTGAACTGGTCTTTCCCAAGGGAGGATTTGCCTCTGAGAGAAATTGCATACCAGATTGCACTGGCGATTAGGCAGGAAGTAAAAGACCTCGAAGCAAAAGGTATAAAAATTATACAAATAGATGAAGCTGCTTTAAGAGAAAAACTTCCCCTTCGAAAAGAGGATTGGCATAATGAATATCTGGATTGGGCAATCAAAGCATTCAGGCTTGTCCATGCGCATGCCAAGCCCCAAACACAAATCCATACGCATATGTGCTACAGTGAGTTCAAAGATATAATCAAGGAAATAGAGGAAATGGATGTCGATGTGATTACCTTTGAAGCTGCTAAATCTGACTTATCACTTCTGGATATTTTAAAAGAAAGTAATTTTAGGCCGGAGGTAGGACCGGGGGTGTATGATATTCATTCACCAAGAGTACCGGATATAGATGAAATCAAGGAAATAATATTAAAAATGATAAGTAGGCTTAATATAGAAAAAGTATGGATAAATCCTGACTGCGGGCTAAAAACAAGAGGGATGGATGAAACTACTACCAGCTTAAAAAATATGGTAGCTGCTGTAGAAGACATAAGAAAGGAAATAAAGTATTTACAAAATAAGTAAAATTTCACATGATAAGAAGTGTTTAATGAGATATAGTAGATACGAAAACTAAATATTAGAAACAGGTGCCAATTATGTTTTTACGGATAAATACATGAATTGGTGAAAAGGGAAGTGGGTTGAAATCCCACGCGGTCCCGCCGCTGTGAAAGAAGAGTCCTTGCAGGATGCCACTGGGAAACCGGGAAGGCTGTAAGGGTGATGATGCTTGAGCCAGAATACCTGCCTGTTTTGTTACACCATTAAACTCTACGAGCGATAGGGAGGTGCAGGATATATTATGTAAATCATAATAATTATTAAAAACCTTCTGGCAGCTTTTGTTGGAAGGTTTTATTTGTAAAGAACAATTATGAGTAGCTTTGAAGGTGAGGTGAAATATGCCCGGAATGGTTAGCTTGTCCACAAAGCCGCCAGTTCTGGAATGGATTTACACCTTTGATTTAGAGCGTGATATTGGCCAGGGACAGTTTTATTGTATTGTTGGAGGAAACGGAACAGGGAAAACAACTGCTTTGTTTCTTATCAGCGGGCTGACTACCTTTTTTATTTACGGAGGAATTATTAATGTCGGTTAGCTGTTGATTTTTACGTCACAATTTTCCTGGAAGGCTTTGCTTACCACCTATATTTCAGGATTTTGGTTCGACATGATGCACGCTATCGCTACAGTATTCTTCCTATACCTTATTTCTCAGCCTATGATTGAAAAATTGGAGCGGATTAAAATAAAGTATGGGCTAATCGAATCATAGGATGAAGCAGGACTAATAGTGCAGATGATATGGGTGCTGAGATTTTAACTGAAGGGAATAAAAGAAAAAGATGCAGCATTTTAGTTTTCAGCTAATGATCTAAAAGAGGTATTGTCATAACCTGAGTACTATTTTCATACTGGCTATATGTAGCTGGATGAATTTAAAAATTTGATAGTATATTGACAATTCCAGGCAGTTAGGATATACTAACCTTACGGAGTTAGTATATCCTAACCAAGGAAACCTATATATGATACAAAGGGGGTTGCAATAATATGACACTGGATAAGTTGCCTGTAGGAGAAACTGCAATAATTACAAGAGTCGGTGGCGAAGGAGCCTTGCGTTGCAGGCTTTTGGATATGGGGATAATACCCAAAACAAAGGTTGTAGTTTGCAAGGTTGCTCCTTTAGGTGATCCGATAGAAATACGAATCAGAGATTACACGCTTACACTTCGTATGGAAGACGCTGAAAAGATAGAAATCATGCATGCGGAGGCTTATAGATTATGATATTTGCATTGGTAGGAAATCAGAATTGCGGTAAAACTACGCTGTTTAATCAATTAACTGGTTCGAATCAGCATGTGGGAAATTTTCCGGGTGTGACTGTTGAACAAAAAGTAGGAAAGATCCGTTCTTCAAAGAATGTATCAGTAGTGGACTTGCCTGGAATATATTCCATTCGCCCATATACAAATGAAGAGGTCGTAACGCGTGACTTTATTCTTAACAACAAGCCTGACGGCATAATAAATATTGTAGATGCTACCAATATCGAGCGCAATCTGTACCTTACATTGCAGCTTATAGAGATGAATATACCAATGGTGATTGCATTAAATATGATGGATGAGGTGAGGGGTAACGGTGGTACGGTGGATGTTGGTAAAATGTCTAATGAGCTGGGAATACCTATTGTGCCAGTAGTTGCTTCAAAAAATGAAGGTATTGGTGAATTAACAGATATAATGCTTAACACTGCCAGAAACAAGATATGTCCAAAGAAAATTGACTTTTGTGAGTCTGGTCCTATTCACAGATGTATACATGCCGTTTCCCATCATATTGAGGATCATGCTGATAAATGCGGGATGGCGGCCAGATTTGCGGCAACAAAGATTATTGAGGGTGACCCGGATATTATATTGAAGTTGGAGTTTAATCAAAATGAACTAGATATGATTGAGCACAGTATTGTTGAAATGGAGACTGAGCATGGGATGGACAGAAATGCGGCTCTTGCGGATATGCGATATGATTTTATTGAGAAAGTATGCGCACATACAGTGGTCAAATGTAAGGAAAGCAAGGAACATATCAGAAGCGTAAAAATCGATAATATTCTTACCAACAAATATCTTGCTATTCCAATATTCCTTGTGATGATGTTTACAATTTTCTGGCTTACATTCAGTGTAATTGGTACCTTTTTAAGCGATCTTCTTGCATCGGGCATAACTGCACTGACAAACCTGGTTGATGCCGGACTGAAGCTATATGGAATAAACCCTGTTGTGTGCAGCCTTGTTATAGATGGGATATTTGCAGGAGTTGGAAGTGTCGTGAGTTTTCTTCCGATTATTGTAACATTGTTTTTCTTTCTTTCCGTCCTTGAAGACACCGGCTACATGGCCCGAGTAGCTTATGTTATGGACAAACTGATGCGCAAAATCGGTTTGTCAGGCAGAAGCTTTGTTCCGATGCTAATAGGCTTTGGCTGTACTGTTCCTGCGGTTATGTCTGCCCGTACTCTGCCGTCGGAACGAGATCGCAAAATGACCATCATGTTAACTCCATTTATGAGTTGTTCTGCAAAGATTCCAATATATGCCGTATTTACAGCTGCTTTTTTTACTAAATACAAAGCACTGGTGATGATTGGACTTTATGTCACGGGTATACTAGTTGGTATTTTGGCTGCGCTTATTTCCAACAAGACTGTTTGTCGAGGAAGGCCTGTTCCATTTGTTATGGAACTTCCTAATTATCGTTTTCCATCTGCAAAGAGTGTATTGCTTTTAATGTGGGACAAGGCCAGAGACTTTTTACAGAAAGCATTTACAGTCATATTTGTGGCAACAATCATCATTTGGTTTTTGCAGACCTTTGATAGTAGGTTAAATGTGGTTACAGACAGTTCATATAGTATCCTTGCGATGATAGGCAAATTGATTGCACCTGCATTTATACCTCTGGGCTTTAATGACTGGAGAGTTGCTACTGCACTGATTACAGGATTTACTGCTAAAGAAGCTGTTATCAGTACTATGAGTGTCTTGACTGGTACATCAGTTACTGAACTTAGTACAACCTTAAGTAATTTGTTTACTCCGCTGACTGCAATTAGCTTTCTGGTATTCACTCTGCTTTATACGCCGTGTGTTGCAGCTATTGCTGCAATCAGGAGAGAACTTAATTCGGGGGTACTGGCTATAGTTGTGGTTGCGGCACAATGCAGTGTTGCTTGGGTCACGGCATTTGCAGTCTATCGTCTTTGCAGCCTGATTTTTTAGTGGTGATTATATGAAAATTATGGATTACTTTGTTGTTTTACTAATTTTAATATGGTTAATTATGGCTCTGTGTTATATAATAAGGATAAAGAAGCAGGGCAAAAGCATATGCTGCAGTAGCTGTAGATCATGTTACAACAACTGCCGTATATGTAGACAGAAAAATTTAGGAGTTGAATTTGATGAAAATACTCGAAGCAGCAGAAAACTATCTTGAGGTCATATTAATAGAGAATGAAAAGCATGGTCAGGTTCGTTCAATTGACATATGCAATTCGCTGAATTATTCCAAGCCGACAGTCAGTGTGATGATGAAGCGGCTTCGTGAAAATGGCTATATTGAAATGGACCAGGACGGCTATATCACGCTTACGGATAAGGGCAGCAGTATTGCAGAAAAAATGTATGAGCGCCATATGATATTAGCTGAAGTATTAACAGCATTGGGCGTCGATGAAGAAACTGCTTATAAAGATGCATGCAAGATAGAACATGATATTAGTTCAACAAGCTTTGAAGCTATCAAGAAATATTACTATAAAAGAAAAGGTAAAGACTAATAAGTCTTAACCGGTGAAGCAAAATCATTGATGTTGAATGTGCTTCTGCTGGGCTTTGCCTGCCAACATGCTGAACAGATGAAGGCTGTAATTAAATGTATAACTGAATTGGAACGTGGAGTTCTTATAAAAAAGCAAAACATCATTCTTTGTGATGCTTTGCTTTTTTTGTAAAAACGAAAATAGTTATTGACATATGTCAGAAATGTAGTATAATAAGAATAGAAAGTGACATATGTCAGAAACTATAAGGAGGTGAATGGTATGCCAAGAAGAGATGGAACCGGCCCAATGGGTTCTGGATCAATGACTGGAAGAGGTTTAGGACTTTGCACAGGTGCTAATGCAGTAAAGTATGGAGCTGGTATCGGAATGGGATTAGGACTAGGACTTGCTTGCAGACGCGGTTTCGGTCGTGGTTTTGGTAGAGGTTTTGCAGTTAACCAGACCTCCTCAAAAACACAAAAAGAGCTGCTCCAGGAGCAAAAAAATATGTTACAAGACCGACTCAAAGTTATTGATAAGCAATTAGAGAACTTATAACTGGTATCAGAGGTAACTGGAGGACGCTCTGGTTATTTCTGATTAGAATTGAGGTGAAAAAATTATGGCAAGACCAATGAAATGGAGAAAAGTTTGCTGCTTACCCGAGAGCAGTAGGTTCGGGCCTCTTGATTCACCTATAGATGCGAAGAATTTTGTTAATATGACAGTTGACGAATATGAAACCATAAGACTCATCGATTTAGAAGGCTTTACACAAGAAGAGTGTGCCAATCAGATGAATGTCGCTCGTACCACTG
>DAOSDD010000138.1:0-11637 GCA_035362115.1 Clostridiales bacterium
ACCGCAAAATTTAAGAGCTTCAACAACACTATCACTCAATGTTCCATACGGATATGCCATGCCACGCACAATTGTGCCAAACTGTTTTTCGAGATTCTCCCTATCTTTTATTATCTCGTTAACAGCCATATCAATAGGCAATTGTTCAAGAAATGAATGAGTTAATGAGTGTACTGCAACCTCTTGTCCTGAATTTATAAAAGTTTCTGTAGTCTGCTTCTCGGTCATTCTGCGGTGAATTTGCCCTTTGGGATAAACTGTACCTTCGGCTGCATACAATCCGCTGTTTAAATTGAATGTCCCTTTTAATCCATGTCTATTCATGATTTCAATAAGCTGTATATCTTGCTCTACTCCGTCATCATAACTTAATGTAAGTGATTTTGCCCTGCCTTCGGGAAATCTTAAAAAAATTTCTGCCATAATTCCTTCACACTCCTTCGCCATATTCAATTACAGTCTCATGAGCCACATTTTTCAAGATATCTAGTTCGTCTTGTGAAACACCTTCTGGGCAAAATTCATTATCAAATATACTGTTTTTTGTGAACATTTCATACCATACAGCGTTTGCAAGGTAACAACCTTTTTCATTGCCATGCCTGCCATCGAGACTCAATTCAGCCTTTCCCGTAGCTGTATTTCCTGTTTTCCAAAAAAAGCCCTTGATCAATGACTTGCTCTGGTCCGGAAGTTCAAGCGGTTTTGCATTTACATAATCGAAATTCTTATCTGGAGTATAATTAAAAATTGCACGTGCTTTCTGAAAAGCTTCTCCACATGGAATTACACTGCATCCTAGTTTCTTTGAGGCATCATAATATGACCGTTTTAATCGGGCAAACATTTCATTCTGGCTAATCCCATATTTCTCTAATTCACCGGCATCGCACCGATAAGCCCAAGTTTGATGAATTGCCATTTGCGCCTGAGGTGCAAATTTTTCAACCAAGTCATAAAGTTTTTCTATATATGGATAGAATGTTTCCGTTTTCCAGCTCAAGTCACTTACCTGCTGTAGAGTAACAAAGTTCCACTTCTCACTTACGAGAGCCTCTTTAAGTGTAGCACTGCAGGTTTCTTTTCCTGTCATATAAAAGTTGTATGGCTTTACATTTGGAAGTAAATCGCATTGTTCCACCAGATTCCAATGTTTTTCCAAAGAGCAGCCGCCAATATTAGCCTTTCCTATTACAAGCCCAACATCCTTACCTGCTGCCGCTGCAATCTCTTCTAAGTATCTTGTTGCATCATCGGCAAAACTATTTCCTATAGTAAGTGCCTTTACCATTTTAATATTCCCCTTTTTATAGTTATTTATTTCATAATAATTGGATTCCATGATATAATTTTCGCGAAAATTCCACCCGAACTCCAAAGTAAAGCTGTTAAAACTAATAATATGTATTTTTGTGTTATGCATTTACTCAGCCAAATCTCCGTTCCTTAATCTCTATATAGTCGTCTTCCAAAGCACCATGAAATGCAGGTACAGCATAGCTTCCCATATAACCGCCCATAGGACCGGTATGGTCAGTACCACCAGTCTTATATAACTTAAGCTGCTCCGCCTTCCGGCGAAACATCTTTTCATCTTCCTCGTCCAACATGGGGTGACACACCTCGATACCTTGTATACCTATTTTTACAAGCTTGTCTACATATTCATACTGGTTTTTCGGATGTGCCAGCACTGCAATGCCCCCTGCTTTCCTAATATACTTAACTGCTTCTTCTACACTTGCCTCCTTTATAGGAAGAGCATAAGGAGAATCATAAGAGAAATTTACCTTATGTATTTCCTCCCAGTCTTCCTTATGTATAATTCCCTTATCTACCATCGCACGACATACCTGGTCATTGCAAAACCATTCGTTCTCCGGATTTCTATCTATTACCTCTTGCCAAGTTATACCCTTCAGTGTACCACGAGAAAGCCCCGCTTCAAGGAGTTCCCTTGTATGGTCATTACGATATTTACATAGACGTTTTACAAATGTTATCAACTCTATATTGTCTACATCAAAATCATATCCTAGAATATGAAACCCCACCCCCCACTGTCGGCAGGTAAACTCAACACCGGACATACTCTTAATACCTATCTTTTCAGCAAGCCGTGTAAGTTCACGTACTCCACTAATAACATCATGATCACTTAGTACAACACCGCCATAGCCTAATGACTTTGCTAGAATTGCAAGCTGGTATGGAGTAAATTGCCCATCTGAATGAGTTGAATGCAGATGCATATTTGCAAAATATGGTGTAAAACTCCTGAAATTTTTATTCTCATTTAATTCCATGATCCATATTCCCTTCTATCATTATGTTTTGTATCTTTATACGGTTAGATCGAATCTTTTTACTACTTTTGCATAAAACGTTTCCATCTTGTAAACATAATTTCTTCAAATACTTCCCTATGTATTTCACAATGTATCATGTTATAGACAACCATATTTGCTTTAATATTATCTTCGTTATCACCTATAGCTGTAAAATTTTTTACTAATCTTTCTATCATATTGGTTTTGCTGCAATACTCTCCCCATTTATCTTTAGCAAAACCGGGATCCTCTGAGAGCTCCCTGGAACGCCTATAGAAAGCGTCTAATATTTCCTTACCTTCTTCATCATTAGAAAGACGCATTCCATTATCATGCCTTGTTAATGGAATATAATCAACGGTTACTTTTTTGTCATCAGATATCCTTATGTTAACTAATATGGATGTTTGCCATTCTTCCGAGTCATCCTCCCCATATATAAACATAAAATTACCCTGACCATACACTATTGTGCCACCCTTATAATCTTCATAACAGCCAATACAGTGAGTATGCTGAGTAATTATCAAATCTGCTCCTTTTTCTATAAACTTCCGGCAAACTTTTTGTGTATTGGGACTAGGATAGCGATATTCTTCCCTGCCACCGTGATAAAGAACAATAACATAATCACAAACTTTTTTTAGTTCTGATACATGATCAAAAGATACAAGCGGTTCGTAAGGATTGGCTCCTGCTGAATTATCATTTGCTATTGTAAACTCATGCTCAGCGCATGTATATATACCAATCTTAAGTCCATTTTTATGCAAAATAAATGGTTTTTTAGCTTCTTCTAAGTTTTTACCTGCACCACAATGGTTAATCCCCTCTTTATCAAGCACTTCCAATGTCTTAAAAAGAGCTTGTTCATCATGATCAAGAATATGATTATTTGCAAGACACAGTAAAGAAGGTTTGATGGCTGATATTCCCTTAACTGAAGCTGTTGGTGCTATTAAATTGGGACCGCACTTCGGAATAGGCTTTTTAACATCGCATAGCGGAGTTTCCAGATTAAATATTCTAAGATCACTTTTATCTAACACATCAAGTATACCTCTTCCAAAAAGCGCTTCAACATCGCCATTTATAAATAGCTCCATATTAAATTCAGTAGGCACAATATCTGCACCTATAATGATATTTGTCATTTAATAATTTCTTCCTTTCATATTATTTTTTTATATAGCTATTCTTACATAACTATAAAAGTTCATCTAATGCTTCTAAAAGCGTTCGTCTAACTTCATTGAAATTCTCAGCAGACGGATTATATTCATCAAAGGTTGTACAAACCCGAGCTATTATTTCATCGGCTTTATTTCTGTCCCGTAAACCTAGTTGATATAGTAGTTCAAAATCCTCCGCCCCTGCTCTTTGCAGATGTGCGCGAATACTATACCATGGTTTGTCGTTACCGGGGTAGACAATGTTGCTATTTCCGGGCGGCAACAGCTCTTCAGGTTTTCCTCTATTTAAGCATGTATACTCGAAAGGTTCGTCACTATATACATTATATCCCCAATGCAAAAAACCCGGTGCATTATATTTATAGCACATCCACATTGGAAGACGGCTTGCCATCAAAGAAAGATCAATAACGCGGTTCATGGTTTTACCTGCCGGATAGCCACAGGTATAAATCCATATTTCTTCACCCCATGCTTGCAGGAGCTCATGTTCCGCTTTATGCTGTTCATAAAAGCTTTGCTTTACTACCCATATATCTACTGCTCCTCCCAGCTCTGTTGACTCAACAGGATCATTAATTACAACACCCGGCATACATTTACGGCAGATTCCCGATAAAATCCTGTAATGCTCACTATTGGGAAAATTCGGCTCATCCACCAGACATTGCATGTACTTGTTTTCCCAGCCATTCTCCAAAATTATACTCCATAGCTTTGTAAAATAAATTTTAAGCTGCCGGTACGCTTCACGGCTTGCAACTTCAATGTCCATATTCCAAAGCAGATACAGTTCGGTTGCATCCCATTTTTTCCAATGGGATACAAAACCACCATATATATAAGTGAATCCTTTATCAATGGCCATTTTACCTTCTTTAATCATCTCACTAAAATCGAAGTCAACAACATTTCCATTCTCATCTAAAATTGGTTTTCCGCTTGAAAGCATTAAATGGCTACTACGCATATCCAACTGATTATCCATATAGTGTCCAATTACATCCCAAAATTTCTCGCTTCCATACTCTAAATTGTGCGCTTTTGATACATGATCTAAAAAGAGCCAATTCACCATACTGAAACGACAATTTTCAAGGCCAGGTACAACTGCCTTGTACACTCTTAGCTTAATATTAATCTTACCTTCACAACCATTGAAAATAAGTTTTAATACAGATTCATATTCACCCGGCTCAAGCTTGCTTAATACACTAATTCTGAAATAAAAGGCAGCCCTGCCTTTTTTCAACATACCATCGTCTATATCACGTGTTGCATCATATACATAAAACGGTGCTTGTCGGGTCACAAAGTCCTTTACACTATCATAATCCAAGGTCGTATATAACTTTACACCACTATTTTCTTCTACCCTAACGGGAATTAGTTGATACGGAATTAGTGTTAAACCTTCAACGTCCTCTCCGCTCCATTCAATTGAGATAGGGGTATCGTCATCTACTTGTAAATTAGTAAGAACCTGAAAACTAATATTTGCATTTCTTGCTGTATCCAAGCAAATACTATCTGATAGTTCTGTTATTTCGCTGTCAGGATAAACCCAATCATTTTCACTGAATATTTGCAGTTTCATTATAATAACACAACCTTTCGTTTATTTTCTATTATCACTCGTGTCTCCAATATATGACTATAGAACTCATTATGTAAGTTTTTCGCGTCTCCTCTAAAGTTTAATAATAGAATAACCAGCTTTTTTAAGTTCATCAATCATCCATGGAATATCAAATTCTTTCAGAACTGAAAAAATATCATATTTGCAATTATATTGATAAAATTTGGTTTTTACAATTTCTTCAAAAGAAGGCATCGGATCTTTAAGGTAAATACTTTGAACATCTTTAACTAATATAGCTTCAACAAGAGCATAAAAAGAACATACACCTTTACCGGCTATCCCGGGTATTATGCCATTGAGCCTCCGTTTAACATAATCGTGAGCTCTAATCACATCGTATATTCTTAATGCAGCAAGGGATGTCCCCATCATCATAGCATCCGAATTGAGTTTGTACTCTGTGCCATAAATATCATTATAACCTCTGGGATTAACTTTGCGACTTTTTGCAGCACCCATTCCCCTTGGGTCGAATACAAAAACACTTCCATTATCAAGAAGGTGGTTAATCAACTCTTTTTCATTTTCTAAAGCATTTGTACCCTCTTCCAGCAGAAGAATTGTGCAATTTTTTTCAGAAAGTTCTCTGCCTTCAGGAGTTATGTATATTCCATCAACAGCAATATCTTCTTCAGAAAAAAAGAATATTTTTTCATATCTTCTTCCGTCAATAACTTTGTCTGATACAACCCGGTCATATATAATTTCTTCTCTTTCATCTAAGGGCTGTGGGAAATTCATTACTTTAATTACTCTTTCCTTTATAAATTCCAAGCCACCTTCAGCACCGACTTCGTTTTTATAGCGGTTATTGCTAAAGTATTCAAGGTTAAGATCGAAAACTGTCTTTGCATTTTCGTAGTCTGTTAATATTTGCCCGCTTTTTGTACACAAAAGATTGTTATCCTTTTCAGTAGGTATATTCTTGCTTGTTATAAAATCCGGTTTTTGATTTTTAAGATGTTTTCTAAAGAAATTAACTGTAGATTGCCTTAAAACATCGCTATATCCGTGGACTGAATCGGAAATACACATCTCTATCAGGTCTTTTTTCCCATATATTTCATAAATTTTCTTTGCTCTCTCAAAGGATTTAACAGCACCTTCTATGCAGAAAAAATCATATCTTGCTGAATTTATAAGCACCGGTTTAGGTGCAAATGCAGTAATGAAATCGTCATGATTAAGGCCATAAGCAATGCTACCAAAAATATTTTGTTCATTATCATGGGCCTGCCCTGTTTTCATATAATTTTCACGAGAATTAATATAACAGCTGGGAGCTGCCGCTTTAAGCCTTTCATCCACAAGCATAATGTATGAAGTCTGTGTACCTCCGCCCGAGTTGCCGCACATTCCAAGGCGTTCGGGGTCAACAGCCGGATGAGATGAAAGGTAGTCCAATCCTCTAATAAGGTCATGTATAAAATATCGTGCAATATTACTACCTGTTAGTTCGCACTGGAGTCCGGCATATGAATGCTCACGTGTACCTATACCAATAGAACTTGTGCCTGTTTCACTATCATAATACTGTACCCTTTCTCCCTGACCAAGAGGATCTACTGCAAGTACCACAAACCCGTTTATCACCAAATCAATACATACCCTTTGATAGGCAGGCTCTGCTTTACCATTATCGGAATGACCACAGGCAAACAGGATACCCGGATGTTTTTCTCCAGAACATGTTTCAGGAAGATAAAGATTTGAGGTAACATAAAATCCTGGATAGCTTTCATAAATTATCTTCTCAATAGTATAGCCATCATACTTTAAAGAGCCTGTACAAATTGTATTAAGTGGTGTTTTAACGTTTTCTAAACCTCCAATTGAAGATAAAAAGAAATCTCTGGTCTTTCGCCTACAAGCTTCAAATTGTTGAATTGTATGTATACCAAGCTTTTTATTTGATTCTGCTTCAAAATATTGCTTTGCAAGCTTTTTTAGATAATCTGGCAGTTGACATTCTATATCATAATAAGAATCTATGTTTGCTGAAAACACGGACATCTCCCCTTAATAATATTTGTTAACAATGTACTAATTTACCTGGATAATACCATTTTATTGGAATAATATCTATTGTTCAATATTCAAAAGGTGCATTTTAATATACCCCTCATAACTAAATTGCTTTAGCAGATAAGTATTATATATCAAATGTAAGCTAGGATGTATGGAAATTATTTATACTATTTATGTAATTTTTGAGTTACAACCATGCTTTTTCCATATAGAAAAGCATATAAATTAACCTGGAAGCTTCCACTCTGTTTGCAGCATGCATTACTTAACAATAGAACCAGTCGTCATCAATCTGCATCATCTCTGGCAACCCATAATAAACCTTTCGCCGGAGTTTGAATGTTGAATATGCCTCAAATGCTTCAGAACAGATATTATGCATTTTATAGTTACTAACACCAATATATTGATGTAACTTGATAATAAAAGGAGTTCACCAAAGATGAACCCCCTTTTTTTAGCTCATTGTCAGTTTATGATTATTTACCAACAAATATTTTTGTAAGTTCATCATGACGTCCCTGCCACCATGCCCTGGATTCAACAGCACCTGCTTCATTCATTTTTTTGATGGTTTCAGCTTTTAACTGTTTGAATTCATCTTCACTTTTTGCCATAACGATTTTGGGGATAGCTTTTAATGCCATATCATTAAGTCTCACATCAATACGAGCTATATCTTCCGGTGCGGTGCCCATGCCTGTTACAACACGTAAATCAAACACATCATTATCATGTGTAAAAATAGTACCTTCATCTATTTTCTTTGCAAATACTCCCATTGGGTATTCAGCGCCATAGTAACTGGAGAAGTCGGTATCAACAGGCTTATTAGACAATTTGTAAATATCCGGGCTCATGAATAAGTCAACAAGCCCACCATCAGGACAAATATCGGCCATTCCTGCTGCTGTTATAGTTTGCAGTGTTGATTGAAAATGTCCAAATCCAATACTATTAAATTCTTCTTTTGATTCTCCCGCACGATCCAGATACAATTTAACTGTTTTATCAGTCAAAGCAGGCTTCCCATCAATAATATCCCAATGTTCACCCTTAATCCCGCTATATGCCAGTCTTGCGCCATCATTATCAGAAAGCAGATTAATGACTTTCATTACATGTTTTGGACTTTTACATGTTTTAGGGATAGTTATAAAGCATGAATTCCATCCGCCTTTGTAAACTGAGTCTGCCCAATAAGTTGTCCCTTCAACAGGAATTACCTGAAAACCTTTAATAGATTTTGGATCATTTTCCAGCATTCTTTTTTCAAATGTGTCACAGTAATTATCAAAAACCGGAGTAAGGATTTGTCCCATATCTACTTTGGCTCTGAAATCTGCACTCTTTTGTGTAAAGCTATCAGGGTCCAAAATTCCTAAACGATAGGCTTTATTATATAGTTCAGCAGCTTGCCAATATGGACTGTTTTCATCAGTAAAGTTGTAAACCATTTTACCATCTGAGATATGTGTTACTATATGATCATTTGAATGATAATATCCATAGGTATAATTAAAACGATGAGAAAAGGAAAATATACGGTCAGCCCAGAAACTAATTCCATAAACCGGGTTCCCTTCCTCTGTTTTAGGATGCGCTTCTACCATCTTCACCAGTAAATCAAGATAATCGTCAATACCTTTGATTTCGGGGCATCCAAGCTCCTTATAGTAATCCCAGCGTGTTAAATAAATTGAATGATATACTGACGCAGGCCTCCCCTCACTTCCAGCATGACATGGAAGCACATAAACTTCACCGGAACCATCACTCAAAAAATCTTTAGCCATCTTTAAACGTTCGGGAAAATACTTTTTCACATTTGGTCCATACTTGTCAATCAACTCTGTAAGCGGTAATATAAGATTACCTTGAATTGCTGGTAAAATGTCTGTCTGACTACTTATTACCATACAGTCGGTAGTATCACCGCCGGCAAAAATAACCTGTTTTTTCTCTTTGTCAGCAAATGAATACTTGATGCGAACACCTGTTAATTCTTCGATTTTCTTCAGAATAGCAGTGTCTTCAGTTCCGGAGCCGGGCCAACCGCCGACATACATAAAATCCAACTCTATCACTTCTTGAGGCTCGGTTTTTCCTCCATCCGGCTCTTTTGTACCTTCAGACGAATTGCTGTCATTACCTTTTTTGCTGGTACAACCTGAAAAGGCAGAAAAGACAAGCAATACACACATGATGATTACAATTGTTTTCTTTAATTTTTTCATATTATTTCTCCTTTCATTATGTATATTTGATTTATTCATACATGCTTAAACTCCTAAAACAAGAATTTTAAGCAATATAGTCCTTAATTATGGAATTGACTATCCTTTAATAGCGCCTATCATCATGCCCTTTACAAAATAACGCTGCATAAAAGGATATACCATTAATATAGGAATTGTAACAACAGCTGTAATTGTCATTCTAACTGTAGCCGGCGTAATTTTCATAGCATCTTCTGAAAGAATAGGGTTTATTTTTAGTGCGTCCGCAACACTTTGTGCTTTCTGATTATATAAGTACAAAACGTATTGAAGGGTATATAATTTGTCATTAGTAATATAAATATGTGAGTCAAACCAGTAATTCCATTCAGCAACCAGCGAAAATACTGCGATCGTCGCAAGAATTGGCTTTGACAATGGCATAACAATACGTGCCCAGCATGTCAGGATACCTGCGCCCTCCAACATAGCTGATTCCTCAAGGGATTCCGGAATCTGCTCAAAAAAAGTTTTTGTTAAAACAACATAGTATGCTGATATGGCTCCAGGTATAATATAAACAAAAAATGTATTGCGCAGTCCATATGCTCTCAAAGTCAAATAAGTAGGAATAAGACCTCCGCCTACATACATGGTCGCTACTACATAACGATATATAAATTTTCGGAAATACATCTCTTTCTTTGTTACAAGATAACCTAAAAAGCTTGAACAACCTATAGTTATAACTGCAGCCAATATGGTCCTGAATACGGAAACTACAGTTGCGAGAGGAATTTCCTCAAGATGTATAACAGCCCAGTAGTTTTTTAATGTAAGCCCACGCGGCAGTAAAGCTACGCCTTTTGTGGCTTCTACAGGATCACTAAGTGAATATATCAGCATATAGTAAAATGGATAGAAGCAAAGAAACCCAAATACTGTTAATACAACAAAGTTAATTATATCAAATACAAAAGAACTAATGGAAACATTTTTTTTCATATTAGCGATTCCCCTCTTACATGTTTTGCCAGGCTGTTTACAGAAAATAGTAAAGTTAAGCTGACTGCCGATTTGATTATTCCTACAGCAGTTGCAAATGAGTAATCTTGTGTTCCTATTCCTATACGGTAAATATACATTTCCAAAACTTCAAGTTTTTCTGCAACCATTACATTGTTAAACGCAAAATATTTTTCAAATCCCGCAGATAAGATATTACTTACTTGAAGAAGGAGCAGTACAATAAAAGTTGGCATGACTCCTGGTATCACAATATGCCAAATGCAACGAAACCTCCCTGCCCCATCTATTTTAGCTGCTTCATAAAGCGTTTGCTCAATACTTGATATAGCTGCAAGATATATTATGGAATCCCAACCAAGACTCTTCCAGATTCCGAGGTATAGCATAAATAGCCATGCTTTATCTGCATTTGCTAAAAGATTAAATTGCTTTCCAGAGCCCACATTTAATAGCAGATTATTAACAAGCCCATTGCTCGAAAACAATCCAAAACAAAGAGAATAAACTATTACCCAGCTTACAAAATGAGGTAGCGTAACTGTAGTCTGTAAGACCTTTCTAAACTTGGATGAACGAAGTTCTGTTAATAAAATTGCAAATATTACCGGTAAAGGCGATGTAAGTAAAGATAGCCCACTCATTACCAAAGTATTAATTAATGCATTTATAACATCTTCCTTAAAAAATCCTATCAGTTTGAAATACTTTAATCCAACAAATTGCATTTTATCAAAAGATAAACCGGGTTTGTAATTAAAGAAAGCAAGCGACCAACCCAAAAGGGGCACATATCTAAACATAAATACAAGCACAACAAATGGAAGTGCTAATAAAAAAAGCTTTAAACCATACGGATTTATCCTCTTTACTTCTTTTTTGTTTTTCTTACATAGATGTGAATTCATATATACCAACCTTCATTATGTATTGTTTTCATATCATATATAATATAAATCATCCTGTAACTAAATTATATAATGGTGTATCTGGATAGTAAATAACAAGTATCTACAATTTGTTGCCTAATAATACGATTGGTTTGTTTTCACAAATAACTATATCGTACAAATATACAATATATCTTATTATTTTAAGATAATAGGTAATGTGAGAACTACACAGAGTCCCCCATTCTCAGCATGCTCCAATCTAATGCCATACGGTGTACCATAATGAAGAAATATACGACGGCTTGT
>DAOSDD010000139.1:0-11592 GCA_035362115.1 Clostridiales bacterium
CTGCTTTCTTTAATTCGTTTAATATCTGCAACTGCTTATTATCATCGCAACGAAAAATGGGAGCATAGCAGCCAATTGATGCTATTTCACCATTGTCTCCCAACGCTGGAACTGCCACACTAAAAAGAGAGTATCTATCAAGTTCCTTTGCAACCCCATTTTCTTTTATAACTCTAAAAGCTTCGTTAAGATCCGTATCATTATCAATGCCTTTCCACTCTTTACCGGGATAACCCCATTTTTCTTTAATTAGCTTCAGCCCATTTTCGTCTGCAAACGCTGCAAGTACCCTACCGGTAACAAGGGAATAGATATTTTTTTGCTCGAGTTTCCTATAATCTACTTTAATAACATTATCATTGTCACATATTACAATAGGTATACGATTACCCTCAACTAGTACAGCAAAAACAACAGCTTCTCCAATTTTTTTACTTAATGCTGAGAGAAGTTTTTCTATCTTATTGCATAATGGCAGCCCGGGAGCAAATCTGTTCAGAAGTCCAATACTCCTGCATTTCGGACCAGCTGCATACTTTAAATTCTCATACTGCTGAACATAGCCACAAATAACCATAGTTCTAAGTATATTATGAAGGGTATTGGGCTTAAGACCTGTCATCTTTGAAAGGTCAGAAAGTCCTATACCCTTATTCTCAAAATCCTCAAAGGCTAGAATATCCAGAATATTCAGTGCCTTCTTTACAGAGTTTATTATAGTTTCACCCAAATGGTTACACCCCTTAAATATATTTTATATTTGTTTTTATATTTATATTTATATTTGTACTTGTATTTGTATTTTTATTTGAAGCCTTTGGAAAGCAAATTGTACCTTTTTCGACTTATTATGCTATGCCCAAAGGCCTTAAAATTATTATAGAACCTTATTATTCGATATACAAGGGTAACATGTAGCTTGAATAGCTATATATTATTTATTATCTTTGTGCTGTTTTATACTGTGTGCTGTACAATACCTTATGCAAGGTTCCAATATGACTGTTCTGTGCTTCATTATTTCGTCCTTCAAGCTGCAGGCTTCAGCAATATCTTCAATATTTAGTTCACCTGCGTGAGGCGGTTCTGCATGAGTTTTGTTCCCGATAAGAGCAGGGCCTTCATCTTTATTGAGACTGTACCTTTTAGCCCAGTCACATCTGTGGCGGCTTATTAGCGGATATTCTACTTCTTTATTGCCGATATTGATTGAAAAATATCTTTCTTCGTATGCATTCATAGGACATTTTAATGAACAGTTTCCGCATTCTGTACATATTTTACTGCCATTGTAAGGTTCATTAATAGTTAATTCAGCATCAGTAATTATTACAATCTGTCTTTGATGAGCTCCATATTCAGGGGTTAAAAGACCTCCATTCCTGCCTATTTCTCCAAGGCCTGCAGCAACTGCCTCCAGTGCATTGCATCTGAAATCCGGTATAAGACCTCTTGGATTATCTACCTTTGAACCTACTCCCAGCATATTTTCAGTTATTAATGTTTTATAGCCAAGTGTATTTAGGTAATTTGCGACTTCCAAAGCAGCAAATCTTAGTTCAAAGATAGTTTGATATGTGTAATACGCATAAGTTCCTATTTGTTTGGAAGTATCCAGACCTGAATTTTCAATAAGCTCATTAGGAAAATTCATTCCCAGCACAATTACGGACTTAGCGCCATCAATATAATCTTGGGGATTGTTTATCCTGACATTCTCTTTAATAACTTTTGATACCCATTTGCCGTGAGGCCTTCTGTTTTTATCTATTACCCCATAACCCAGTTCATCTTCATTTATATTCTCTTTAAGAGTGGGGACAATGCTGTCGAATACTTGAGCAGATGCAACTCCAAAAAGGGATACCAGGTTCTGGCGGGCTATACCTTCAATAACACTTCTCAAAGCGCCAGGTTTATTTAACATGCGAGATGAGATATAGGGCTTGTTTATGTATTTTTCATTCAGTTCAGCATCATGCCCAGTATCATGCTTTATATTCTGTCCTGGATTCTGCTTTAAATCCTGTTTCGAATCCTGATTCAAAGCCTGGTCTATCTCGTTGTTTAAATTATTCTTCAGTTCGTCAAGGTTTGCATCGGTAACAACTGCTCCAACTATTACATCTTCTCCAAACTCAGGAGTTAAGAAACTCTCATTTATTACACCAATGCCTGCCATTTCAGCCAGTTCATAAGCTATATAGGGTACTTGAACGTCGTGATAATTAGATTCACAATAACTATTGCTTATTTTATCTTTAAGATTAATGCCTTTAACAGGTACCATACCTGTGTAAGATGCGGCGTAATACCCGTAATCTTCAATAAAGCGGGCTATTCTTAAGAGAATTTGATGCATTTTTCTGCCTACAGCATAGTCATATACTTCACTCACATAAGAAGAATAATTTCTTCTGCTTTTTGCCTCCTTGGGGATACTGAGTGCAAAAGCCATAACTGTATTCATTCCGGGAGCTTGTGACAGTACAGCCTTGCCTGCTTTGATTTCTGCATCAAGGCGGGAAACACCAGCTATCTCTACTCCAAGTTCTACAGCTTTTGCTATTATGTCATCTCTCATTTTCCTAAGTGTAGGCATACTGTCTGGATATCTTCTATTTATTCTATTTAGTGATATTTTCTTATCTGAACGTCCAATAGAGTCTTTATCGGTTCTGAGATGGGGCGGTATGCATACTTTTTGGCAGACACCCCTTTCATGTCCTTTATCCGGATGATTTACCTTTTCAAGAATAATATCATTTTCATCAATATGATCTTTTTCAAGGGTTTTGGAACTGAGGTCAAGATTAAAGTGTTCAGCCCAGGCACAGCGCCAGATGTTTTTATTGGCATATCTGAACTTCTTGCCATCAATAATTACCTCATGAGGATTTCCGTCAAAGTCTTTTTTTAATGCTGCAGACGGACATGCTTTGACACATTCCATACAAAGATCACATAGGTTGGGCCCATCATACATTGGTGTAGGTACAAGACGGGCATCAGTAACTATGGAAATAAAACGTACTCTGGGGCCAAATTCAGGTGTTATGGAAATCCCATGCCACCCAATTTGTGCTAGACCTGCTGCTGTTGCAGCATGAATATGTGATAAGTCGGGTGCAAACCAACTGTCCAATCCGTCCATTTTACGATATCGCCAGATATTGGAAGAGGCAACCCCAATAGCCCTATAACCATAGTCATTTAACAGTCTGACTACACGATATGCTATCCTGTCAAGAAGTGAATTCTGATCCATCCAGCCGCCTGGTCCAAGAGTTTGAGGGTCAGGCTCACCACCCATTTCAGTCCAGGCATCAGTAATATGTATACCGGCAACAATAACAGTTTCTGATTCCGGAAGTATTGCTTTAGGGCTTAAAAGATAAGGAGCATTTTCCCACCGCTCAACAGGACCAAACCCTACCAGGTCCATACCATTGTTAAGTACTTCAGCTTTAACTTTTTCTGTTAATAACCTATCCATAATTTAACATTACCCCCTTAGTTAGAATTAAATTTCGCCGTGCAGCCAGCATGACGCTTATTCAACATTATGGAATTGAGTTCAACAATAATGTATAATAGTATTATAATAATTCTGAAATGGTTTGTCAATAAGTTGGCTGATATAGAAAATGTACCTGAAAAGAGGTGTATTTCTGAATTTTGTATCAAAGGAAGAAAATTTGCCCAGAAATGTAATATTGGATTGTAATATTAAAGGTTTTGATTTAAAATTATAAAAAACCCCTGATTTGCTTATTGTTTAACGAATGTATATAATGAGGTAGCGGAATATTTTGTATGCTACAGTAAATTAAACTGTAAGGGGGAACATGTTAATGAAGTACCTTTATAAGAACAACAGTTATAGTGACTGCAGTTATAGCAACTACTTCAGAAAGCACTGTATTAAAAATAACAGAAGTCTTTACATATTAATATCATATTTGATTATTGTCGTTATTCTTATAACAGGCTGCGGTGATAGCAATAAACATAAAACAGAGGACGATCAGCTGGCAGTATTAAAACAGGAGTTGGAAAGTAAAAACTCCGAAATTGAATCATTGAATAAACAGCTAAAATCTATGCAGGAAGAATTAGATATTAAGAATGATGAATTAAATAAAACAAGGTTTGAACTGGAAAGCTTTCATGAATCAAAGGAACAAAAAAATGAAGGTTCTGAAAATCAATCCGATGTTTATGATAATCACAGGAAAACTGTAAGCCTGGCAGATATAAAACTGGGATATACAATGGAACAGGTATCAGGAGTATTAGGTAAAAATTATAAAGAATCTGAATGGGAACATTTTGGTGATATTAAGGATAAAATGTGGACATATGATAACGGCGTAATAATAAGATTGAATAGGGACATGGTCTATTCAATAGAATTAACAAATGCCGGCTATAGGACAAGCTTTGATGTTATGGTTGGTGATAGTGCTTTAGAATCTATTAATAAATGCAAAAAAGTATTCAAAGAATTCGTAAGCATCCACAGCGGCGATAATAAGCCAAATTTAGGATGGTTTTATACGGATAATGATGAAATGATAGTATTGTATTTTAATAAAGAAAACAATAGGTTTAATGATGGTGTAGAACTATCGGAAAAAACCAAAGTAGAAAAAATTGAATTACTTTATGTAAGCTCCTTTGATTAAGGATGAATAGTAGAATTTCAAACCTTCTAATAACATTATATTTCACATCATATATGTAGATGTTTTCCTGCAAAATTATCAACGATTCTATAATATTGTTGATTTACACAATAATATTTGTTCGTATTATAAATAAAGCTAAGTAAAAAGGCAAATGCGATTCTAAGAATATTATAGCAAAATCATATTCTTACGGTATTCATCCGGCGTTTTACCTATGTGCTTTTTAAAAATCCTTCTAAATGTATTATCGCTGGAGAACCCCACTTTGCATGAAATATCTGCAATTTTTAAAGAGGAATTCTCTAAAAGTTCCACAGCTTTCTTTATCCTAAAGTTATTTATGTAAAAGTTCAAGTTTGTACCGGTTTTTTCCTTGAAATAAGATGAAATATAATTGTTAGTTAAATTTAACTTTTCAGCCAGCAGATCCAGGTATATTTCTTCTTTAAAATGTTTTTCAATATAGTCTGTTATAAAGTCAATAATATAGTCACTGCCTTTTTGGTTATTAAGTATGTAGTTTATAACCTGAGTAGTGAAAAGTTTGCATGAATCGGCATATTCATTTATGGCGGTAAAAGAATTAAACTGTGAATAGATACTTGCTACATCAAAGCATGATGGCAATTTATAAAACAAATTAGTCAGGCATTTTATACAGCAGTTGATAATTTCGGTACATAAAAGCTGTATATTAAAATTATTTACTCCTTTTTTATGATTATACTGTAAAGTAGTATCTACAAATTCAAGGCATTCCTTATGACGGCAATTAATTAATAAGTTCTTAAATTGATCTGTTTGTTCAGATGATAAATAGTATATATTATTAGTAGATTTTATGCTATCTTCTGATAAAATCTGTGTGCAGTTTATTAGCTTTCTATATTTAGTTATTTCAAAAAGCTTATTATATGTTGAATGTAACTGGGAAGTATCACTACATACTTTACTATATGTAATAGTAAAGAAAACATAAATTTCTTCATTTTTAAGCTTATTTGCTATTTCATTAACAATAGTTGAAATATCCAGTATATCCTCCGGTACGTTGAAAATGGAAATAACTTTATTATTTTCTATTTGAAAGGTGATAGAATCTTTAAAATAACTATTTAGATATAAACTTATGCATTCTTTCAGAAAAAAAATACCTTTACCGGTTTCTTCGAATAATTGATTATAGCATGATTCTTTATAATGAATTGTAAAACATATGAGAGCATTATTATTGTTGATAATAAAATGCTTTTTTATTTCATTGAAAGGAGAGTAATTACCCTTAAGCTTGGATTGATAAAAATAAGCTTCCAGCATGGAGTCTTTCTCTTCATTTTCTTCAATAATTTGTTTTACATCATCACGAATATTATTTAAGCCAATTACATCATTATTGCTTTTATTTCCTGATAATTTAATAATTTCTGCTATTTGCTTAACAGGGTCATTAAATGTTTTAACCACATAAATAGATATTAATATACTAACAAAAATTGAAGTAGCTGTAATCAATCTGAACACTGTATTAGTTTTAAATAATTGTTGTTTTAATTTGGAATTGGAAAGAAATGTAGAATAAATCAAATTATCTTCAACTGAGTCTCGTGAAAACAGATACCCGTTTTTAGTTTTACTATACACAGTACTGTTGTTAATATCTGTATTGCTAAAATCTAAATTTTGCACAGAAGGGTAAAGTAATACCTTATCAGAATTGTAAATGCAAAAGTCATCGTTAGTGAATTTATTAAATGAGTCATAAAGCAAGCCGATATCTATTAGTGCAACTATTATAAAATTCGATTTGAATGTATTTTTAAAAGCTAATGGCATTAATGTATGGGTTAGAGGATTTTTCGGTTTGTAATTTCTGTAATCTAAAAATTTGCTTGTAGGATAATACTTGAAATTAAATTCCTTTGTCATTTCTATTTGCCAGAATTCTTTTGTGTAGGTATCACTTTTATAAAAAGCTTCGAAAAATCTATCTGAGTTAATTGTAGTATCAGTTGTTATAATGTTTTTATAGGAATCTTCAGGCAATATAAAAATAGCTTTAACATATTTTAAAACATTTTCGTTGGGTGTTTTATATTTCTCAATAAAATTATCCAAAATTTGCTTTTGGGTATAAAGACTCTGCCTTCCAACTTTTAGCGGTGAAAAAACTTCTTCAAGGCTGAAATTCAAAAGTATATTTTTTAGCTGTGAAAGTTTTTCATCAAGCTTGGCAGTAGTAAAGTCTATGTTATGACTGGCATTATTGACAATTTCAAGTTCTATATTATTTATAAAAAAATTATAGGAGAGCAGATAAAAAGTTGATGTAAGTAATATTATAAGTAAAAACCCAGCAAGCAATTTTAAAAACATAGAATTTTTAAATACCGTATGGATATTAGAACATCTCATCTAAAAACCTCCATGTTAAATTAATTCTGACTTTTTGCTCATATAAATTCAGATAAAGTTTAGTACAGTTATAGTTTAATATAATTATTTGCAGCTTTCAATATGATTTATTTAATATTTTGTTTAATGAACATTTAAATCAGCCTGTTGAGCTTATTCCAGCAAGTACCATTCATTTTCTACAATAACAATCAAATTAACTGATTTTAGTAATATTGAACTATTTTATTGTTTTTGCAGGTTGAATCACTCATCTTATTAAATTATCATATACTTGTAAATGCAGATCTGCAAATTTGTTTTATGAAATTTATGTTCAAATTCCAATGTTAAGGAGGAATAGGATTATGTCAAAGAAGTTTATTATCTTAGTTTTAGTGTTGGCTATGTGTTTTTCTTTAACAGCATGTACAATAACAAAAAAAGCTGATACTAATAAAGATGGTACTAATGAAAATCAACAAGATAGCAGTATCACAGCAGAAATAAAAATATTTCCAAAGGATAAGGTAACGATAAGTATGTTGCTTCCTAATGTTGTTTCGTGGCCTGTCCAAGATGACTGGTTTGCTATAAAGGCAATTGAAGAAGCAACCAATGTTAAACTGGATATTCAAAAAGTTGATGCACAAGGCGACAATTATAACACAAAATTTAGTTTGCTTGTTGCAGCAGGTGGGTTGCCTGATATTGTTCCTCTTTATTCTGTCACTCAAGGAAACATATATGCAATGCAGGGAGCGTTTATCAATGTTGAAAATTATATGAGCAAAACACCTAACTTAAAAAAATGGATTGAGGAGAATAAAGACCATACAGATACATTCAGAGCTTCGAATGGCAATTTATATGCTTATCCCGGAATGGGTTCCGGTATTGACAACAGAAGGGTATGGTTTTATAGAAAAGATATCTTTGAAAAACACAACTTGAAATTACCGGAAACACCAGTAACACCAGATGGATTATATGATATTTTGAAAAAATTAAAAGAATTGTATCCAGATTCTTACCCGCTTGGAAATCGATCACATGGAATAGAACTTATGAGTCCGTCATGGCATACAATGGAGAGGGTATATTATGATTTTGATAATAACAAATTTGTATTTGGGCCTGTAGAAGACGAATGGAAAGAATTTCTTATGTTCATGAATAAGCTTATAAAAGAACAATTAACACCTCCCGATATGTTTTCAATTACTACAACAGGATGGATTGACTTACTGGTTCAAAATAAAGCTTTCATAACAGTTGATTATGTAGGTAGAATGGACAGTGTAGGCGCTTCTGGAAAGGAATATAACCCGAATTTTGAATTTGGATTTATGCCTCCGGTTAATGGAGTTGCAAAATATACAGCTGTAGAATATGGCTGTACTTTAGTATCATCCAGTTCAAGGAAAATTGATGATGTAATTAAGTTGATGGACTGGTTCTATACAGATGAAGCTATAGAATTGCTCACATGGGGTAAAGAAGGAAAAACTTATAAGATTATAGATGGGAAGAAGCAATTCATAGCTGATAGTTATCACGATTTTGTAAAAAAATATGGGTTAACAACAATAGGATTACGTACTGTACATAAAGAAGATGTTATAATGCTAAGTTATGGGAAAGAAGCTGTAAAAGCAACCCTAGAGTCACCACAATATGAATTAAGAAATAATCCTGTTGAATATATGCAATTAACTGAAGCTGAAAATGAAATAAAATCAACTATCGGAGCAGATATAGGTAAGTATGCCAGCGAAAGCAGGGCACAATTTATTCTTGGAGAAAAAAGTTTTGATGAATGGGATGCATATGTTAAGGAAATCGAAAAAATGGGCTTAGCAAAATTGTTGGATATGTATACCAAGGCATATGAACGGTATAAATAAAATTTAGGTTGTGGCTTATACAATTAAATTGGGGAATTGTGTCAGATTATTTCGCATAGTCTGACACGATACTTTGCTGATTTGAGAGTGAGGAGTGATTTTGTTCGTGGAAATTATAAAGAGAGAACTAAATATAAAAAGACTGTTACAACCAGATAAAAGCAGACAAAGGAATGATCTATTAAGAAAAGTTATAAGAAGCAAATATTTATTAATACTATTACTACCATGTATAATATATTATATATTATTTGCTTACCTTCCCATGTGGGGAATATTGATAGCATTTAAAAACTATCAATTATTTGCAGGATTTCTCAAAAGCCCCTGGGTAGGGTTTAAATACTTTAAGTTATTCTTTAGCTCACCGGATATATTTGAATTACTTAGAAATACATTCTTGATTGGGCTATATTCACTTATCTGGGGATTCCCATTTCCATTAATATTTGCTCTTATTCTTAATGAAGTAAAAAATCTAAAGTTTAAGAAGTTGGTACAGACTATTAGTTATATGCCGCATTTTCTTTCTACGGTTGTTGTAGTTGGATTGATTCAATTGTTTTTATCACCTACATATGGTTTTGTTAATCAAATATTACAAAGGCTCAGGTGTGGGACAATTGTGTTTTTACAGAAGTCATCATATTTCAGGACTATATATATATCATCAGGTGTATGGCAGAATTTGGGGTGGAATGCAATAATATATATTGCTGCACTAACAAATATTGATCCAAATTTATATGAGGCAGCAAAAATTGATGGTGCAAATAGGTTCAATTGTTTAATATATATTACACTGCCTTGTATTTCTCAAACAATAATCACTTTATTCCTATTGTCTACCGGTAATATTGTGAGTGTAGGTTTCGAAAAAGTGTTTTTGCTTTCAAATGATGCTGTTCTGAATGTAGCTGATGTTATTCAGACCTATGTATGGAGACAAGGACTGCAAAATGCAAATTTCAGCTATGGAACTGCGGTTGGTCTATTCAATTCTGTAATTAATTTACTATTTTTAGTTATGGGTAATTTTTTAGCAAGACGATATTCTGAAACAAGTTTGTGGTAGTCGGGGGGAGAAATGTGAAAAAGAATAGGTTTTCTGTATTTGATTTACTAATATATGTAATTTTAATAGTAATAATTATTTGTATTTTATTTCCTTTGCTTCATGTAGTAGCAGTATCATTCTCAAGTGCAAAGTATATATTTACGAATGATATTACTATTTATCCAAAAGGGTTCAATGTTGAAGTGTATAAATGGATTTTAAGAGATCCAAAAATATATAATGCTTATAAGAATACGTTATACTATGTAAGTTTAGGTACAGTTTTATCACTTATAGCTACATCTACAGGAGCATATGCTTTAAGCAAGAAAAAACTGGTGTTCCGTAAAAAATTTATGGGTGCAATTATTTTAACCATGTTTTTTTCCGGCGGTATGATTCCTTCGTTTCTTACAATAAAGAATCTGGGTATATATAATACTACCTGGGCTGTAGTATTGCCAGGTCTTGTGAGTTCATGGTACCTTATTGTTATGAAATCATTTTTTGAAGCTTTTCCTGGTGAAATTGAGGAGTCTGGTGAGCTGGATGGTTTAAACGATATTGGAACATTCTGGTATCTGGTCTTACCTGTTTCCAAGCCTGTTTTAGCTGCAATAGGGCTATTTTATGCAGTAGGACTATGGAATAGCTACTACACTCCATTTATTTATTTGGATTCACAGAATAAATTCCCTTTACAGTTAATTCTAAGGTCTTTACTTGTGCAAGGTCAAGGGCTTGAAGGAAGAGCGGGTCAATCTGATCAGCCTGTAATACTGGAATCAATTAAATATGCGACCATAATCGTTTCCGTTGTACCTATTATTATAGTTTACCCTTTCCTTCAAAAATATTTCGTTACTGGGGTGTTAGTAGGTTCAATTAAAGGTTGAGCGTAAAAAAGGTAAAAGAGGTGTTTGAAAATGTCTATGTTAAAAAACGGGAAAGTTAGTTTTGGTGTTATAGGATGCAGAATGGGACAGGAACACATTCAAAGTACAATAACTAATCCGTTTGTGGAACTTAAGGCCATTTGTGATATAAACAAGGATAAAATACAAAACATAGCAAAAATTTATAATATTAATGAAAAAAATTGTTATACAGATTATAAAGAACTAATTAAAAGAGATGATATTGATGCTGTAGTGGTTGCCACACCTGATAACCTTCATGAAGAACATGCTGTTGCAGCATTGAAAGCGGGAAAGCATGTTTTATGTGAAAAGCCAATGGCACTTAATACTGATGAGTGTAAAAGAATGATTAAAGCTTCTAAAGAAGCCGGGAAAAAGCTTATGATTGGTCAGGTTGTAAGGCATAGTCCAGGAGTAGTGCTTGCAAAAAAGCTAATTGACAATGGAGAGATTGGGGAATTGTTCTATGTAGAATCGGAGTATGCCCATGACTATACCAAGGCTAGGGGGGTAGGAGATTGGAGAGTAGATCCAAGAAGACATCCTTTTATTGGTGGTGGATGTCATGCTGTAGATTTATTAAGATGGATTGCAGGAAATCCTTATGAAGTGTTTGCATATGCTAA
>DAOSDD010000140.1:0-11289 GCA_035362115.1 Clostridiales bacterium
AAGAAGGCTATATAAGATGCCAGAGATTAACTGATGATGGGTATGAGGTGATTGAAATGCCCCTTCCTGCATTAATAACAGTAGTGAAAGAAATAAATGAACCCCGGCTTCCTTCACTTAAAGGTATGATGAAAGCAAAAAAAGCTATTGTTAAAGTATGGACTGCAGAAGATATAAATGCAGATACAAATTTATGTGGATTAAAAGGTTCTCCAACTCAAGTTGTAAAGACATTTACTCCAGTCCATGATATAAAGAGCGAAATACTTGAGGGTTCTCCGGATGAACAGGCAGGAAGGCTTGCTGATAGATTGCTTAATAAGGTAAAAGTATAATTGGTTATGATGGAGGTCAGTATGACAAGCATTAATATTATAAAAGAAAAATGTGTTGGCTGCAAACTTTGCATTAGTTCATGCCCATATACCGCCATAAATATTAAAGATAAAAAGGCTGAAATACTTGATAACTGTGTTTTGTGTGGTGCATGCGTATCATCATGTAAATTTGGGGCTATACGATTTGAGAAGGATGAAGAAAATAAGAATGCAGATTTATCATCCTACAAAGGTGTATGGGTGTTTGCCGAGCAAAAAGGCGGTGTACCTGCAGGTGTTGTTCTGGAACTTCTGGGAGAAGGCAGAAAACTTGCGGATCAGCTTCAGGTTCCTCTTTCAGCAGTTCTATTAGGTGATAATGTAGGACAAACAGCAGAAAATCTCATATACTATGGTGCTGATGAAGTTTATCTGTTGGAAAATCCTTCACTAAAGATTTTTAATGACGAAATATATTCCAATATTATTGAGAAGCTGATAAATATGTATAAACCTGAGATCGTCCTTATGGGTGCCACGACTTATGGGCGTTCTTTAGCTCCAAGGGTAGCCTCTCAATTAAATACAGGACTTACAGCCGACTGTACCCAGTTGGCAATTGATATGGATAGAAAAATTCTTCTTCAAACAAGGCCTGCTTTTGGTGGTAATTTAATGGCTACTATTATATGTCCCAACCATAGGCCGCAAATGTCTACCGTACGTCCTAAAGTCATGAAGCCCATGGAACCTGATTATTCAAGAGTTGGCAAAATAATTAAACCGGAAATAAATGTGCCTGATGATCATGACATAAAAATTAAAGTTAATGAAGTTGTAACTACTCTTAATGAAGCAGTAAGCCTTACAGAAGCAGATATAATTGTTTCCGGAGGAAGAGGCCTTGGAGATCCGAAAAACTTTGCTTTGGTAGAAGAATTGGCAAAAGTACTAGGCGGAGCTGTAGGAGCATCACGTGCAACAGTTGATGCTGGATGGGTTGACTACAGTCATCAGGTAGGTCAAACAGGTAAAACAGTAGGTCCAAAAGTTTATTTTGCCTGCGGAATTTCCGGGGCAGTTCAACACCTTGCAGGCATGTCTTCTTCTGATATCATTATTGCAATTAACAAAAACCCCGATGCACCTATCTTTAAGATTGCCACATACGGAATTGTTGGAGATGTCCTTGAAGTACTGCCGGCATTGATAAAGGAATTTAAATGTCGATTAAATGTGTGAGCTGGAAATAAGAAGCTAGGAGTCTGCTCGGAAAGTCTGAGCTATCAAAGCGGACTCCTAGCTTCTGGCATCTATAACTTAATCATTCATCTCATTCATCTCATTATTGGCTTCATTAATTGCTTTTTTTATTTCGCTCTCGCTAAAACCTCTATAACGTAAAAACTGAAACACTTTATGTTTAATCTTAACATCGGAAAGGTCGCATCCTCTGAATTTCTTACATATTAGCTCCTTTGCGACTAATATGTTATCAATTTTTAATTCCGTCAAACCGTCAGCGATTGTATCATCATCTATACCTTTTTTCTTAAGTTCATATGCCAGCATTCTTTTTGCTTTCGGTTTTAACTTATTTCTGTCATATATATACTTGCGTACATACAGCATATCATTGATATAGCCATCAGCTTTAAGGTCATTTACTACATTACCTGTCAAATCTTCGCTAAAACCTTCTTTAATCAATTTATCTTCTACTTCTCTGGCAGTCCTTATTTTGAAAGACAAATAGCCTAATGCTTTTGTTTTAGCTAGTGCAAAACTTACCGTTTTCTTTATTAATTTAAGTTCTTCTTCAGATATTTCCCTCTTTTCGTAAAGGTTCAGCCTGAAGTAGTCTTCTTCAGAAACAGAAAAGGAATAAGCATTATCTATATGAACATCGTAAACACTTTTGTCCTTTTCGTTTCTGGTTATAGAAGTAATTGTCATTTACTCACCTTTGAAATTTTGAAATTAATATTTGTTAAGTTTCTGCAGAATAATCATATAATTATTCTTCGAAATCGGGTATTTCTTCCTTTTCTGTCTCTTCTGTATGAATACCCATACTTTTAGCAAATGCGGTTTTAAAGTTTTCTCTTATCTTGTTTTCAATTTCTTTCGCTGTATCTTTATTTTCCTTAAAATATTGTTTTGCATTCTCTCTTCCCTGACCGATTCTCTGGTCATTATATGAATACCATGAACCGCTCTTGTTGACAATATCCAGATTTACTGCTACATCCAGTAAATTTCCTTCTTTGGAAATCCCCTCACCATATATTATATCAAATTCTGCTTCCTTAAAAGGTGGAGCTACTTTATTTTTAACCACTTTTACTCTGGTTTTGTTTCCTATAATCTCTGTCCCCTGCTTTAAGGACTCTATTCTTCTTACATCAAGCCTTACAGTAGAGTAAAATTTAAGCGCTCTCCCACCCGGAGTAGTTTCGGGATTTCCAAACATAATTCCTACTTTTTCTCTAAGCTGGTTTATAAAAATAGCGGTTGTCCTGGATTTGCTTATAACACCTGCAAGTTTTCTCATAGCCTGAGACATCAATCTCGCTTGAAGACCCACATGCGAATCACCCATTTCCCCATCAATTTCTGCTTTTGGGACTAATGCAGCTACTGAGTCTATAACAATGACATCAATGGCACCACTTCTTACAAGTGCTTCTGCTATTTCAAGAGCTTGCTCCCCTGTGTCAGGTTGAGATACTATAAGGTTATCAATATCTACACCCAGGTTTCTGGCATATACAGGGTCCAATGCGTGCTCTGCATCTATAAAAGCAGCCTCCCCACCATTTTTCTGAGCTTCTGCAACTATATGGAGAGCAACTGTAGTTTTACCAGAGGACTCGGGACCAAATATTTCCACTACTCTTCCCCGGGGAACTCCTCCTACGCCTAAAGCAATATCAAGCCCCAGAGCACCTGTAGGTATTACTTCCACATTTAAATGAGTGTTCTCACCAAGCTTCATAACAGCTCCCTTACCGAACTGTTTTTCTATCTGGCTTAGAGCCATATCTAGCGCTTTCTTCTTTTCTATCATTTTGCTAACCTCCCTAATCATTCTGGAACGGATGTTCTAACAATATTATAATATACTGTTTTTGATTCGTCAATAGTTTTTCAAAAAAATAACAAAAATGTTTATCAAAGCAATTTTAGAAATGATTTAGCCTTACTTGGCTTTAACTATAATTTTATATAATTTTGATATTGCAAGGGTAAAAACATATTTGGCTTCTTCTATCCCCATAAACAATACAATACTAAAGTAACACAACACCCCAATAGCTATTTCAAAAAGAAGATATACCAATTCCACTATCTTGCCTCTTATTGTAAAAGGTCTTGCAAAATCAATAGGTGTAAAAAAGCAAATCAAATAAAGTATTGCGCCCATTATTACAGATGCTGTCAATATTTTTAATATATATAATATTAATTCTCTGAGCTTGATTCCTTCAGCTTTTTTATTCAGAATATAAAGCAGTATAAGTGCATTTACAGTGCCTGCTATTGAGTAAGCAAGAGCCATGCCCGCTGCCTCAAGGTTGGTATAATAAAAAAATACATAGCAAAAGAATGCATTTGTTATTATTGAAGCTATACCTGAATATAGAGGTGTTTTAGTATCATTATAAGCATAGAAAGCCCTGTTAACAATAGCCAAAACTGATTGCGAAAATAATGCAAGAGAATAGAACATTAGTATGTTTCCTGTCATTAATATCCTGTCAGGACCAAAATTCCCAGACCACTTAAATATAGCACTTATCACTGGTCCCCTGAGAACAATGAATCCAATTCCTGATGGAATGGTTAGGAGAAGTACGGATTTTATTCCTTTTATGAATATTTTTTTAAAAGATTCAGCATCACCAACAGCAACCTTCTCAGAAAGAGTAGGCAGCAAGGCTGTCCCCATACCCATGGCGAATATCCCATAAGGAAGCTGCCATATGTCATTGGCGTTTGTAAGAGCTGTAACACTCCCGCCTTTAAAATTTGAGGTATAGGATTGTGATATTATTGTATTAACCTGTACAATGGATGATGCGGCAAGTGATGGTATTGCAAGCTTTATAATCTTTTTATATCCTGGGTGCCTAAAATGTATTTTAAATCTGTAGTACTCTAAATTCCTAAAAGCAAAAGAAAGCTGGAATAAAAAATATACAACAGAACTTATCATGATTCCAAACGCTACTTTTTCAACACCTGATTTATGAAAAGCCAGAATACTCACTACACTTCCCAAATTGTATATTGATGGTCCATATGCTGCAGCAGCAAAACGCTGATAAGAATTAAGGACCCCATTTGTAAGTCCTGCCAGCATTATAAAAGCAACAGATGGGAAAAGTATTCTTGTAAGTCTTATTGTTAATTCAGTTGTTTCCATGCCATAACCAGGTGCAGTTAAGCTGACAACTTGCGGTGCAAATAATATGCCTAATCCACTTATAGCTACCATAATCAAAAATATTGTGTTAATAAATGAACCTACAGCTTTCCAACCTTCTTCTTCCATGTTTTTTACAATATACCCTGATAACACAGGTATAAGTGCTGCAGCTATTGAGCCTCCTACAAGCAGGTTATACATTAAATCTGTTGTTTTAAAAGCTGCAAATAATGCATCTGATTCCATTTTAGACATCAGATTAGGTATTAGTGTAGACCTCAGAAAACCTGTTAGCCTGCTGACAACCATAGATGACATAACAATCGCAGCTGCTCCGGTTAATCTATTTTTTTCAATATCCTCCAATTATATCCCCCGTTTTCTTTTGTTCTTAAGTTATACTTGTTAACATTATCTATATTGATTACTTTAATTCAGGTTGTTTTAGCACATATCTTCTTATCATGTCAAGAGCATTAAGGCAAGCGACATTTCTTATTCTGCTTCTTTCGCCCCAGAGTTTTAGCTCTTTTATCTGAACTCCATCTTTTGAGGCAAGGGCAACATATACCAATCCTACCGGTTTTTCAGGAGTAGCACCACCAGGGCCTGCAATTCCTGTAACAGAAAGTCCAATATCCGTACCGGAAATGTTCCTTATATTTTCTGCCATTTCTACGGCAGTGTTTTCACTTACTGCTCCATACTTTTCTATAGTTATGGGTCTTACACCTAAAATATTTATTTTGGCACTATTACTATATGATACTACCCCACTCATAAACACTTGGGAAATGCCAGCTATATCTGTTAGGGTTTTTGAAATCAACCCGCCGGTACATGACTCGGCAATTGATATAGTGAGACCACTTGACAGTAATAATTCAGCAACCACTTCCTCCATTTCCTTGTTATCTGCTGAATATACAGTATCACCCAAACGTTTTTTTATTTCTTCAATAACAGGGTTTATTAATGCATCCGAATCTTCTCCGTTTTCACATTTTGCTGTTATCCTCAGCATAACTTCTCCCTGCTTTGCATAAGGAGCAATAGTCGGATTTGTCTGGTTATCAACCAGGTCCATTATTTTATCTTCAACAGCTGATTCTCCAATCCCGAAAATTCTTACAAATTTTGAAACCAACTTGCAATCAGACCTGTTTCTAAAATATGAGATTACAGTTTCTTCGAACATAGGCCGCATTTCAGAGGGTGGCCCGGGAAGCATTATTACTACCTTGTCTCCATCTTCTATAATACATCCCGGAGCAGTACCATTTTTATTTTTTATTATGATACTGCCCTCTGGTAAATATGCCTGTTTAATATTATTCTCAGTCATCTGCCTGTTAAATCTGGCAAAGAAAGATTTCATTATATCGAAGCTTTCTTCATCAAGTACAAGCTTTCTATTCAAAGCCTGAGCCACTGTTTCTTTTGTAAGGTCATCTTTTGTAGGGCCTAAACCACCGGTCAGTATAACGACATCAGACCTTTTTAAGGCCATACTTAAAGATTCTCTTAACCTTTTTGGATTATCCCCTACAACATCATGATAATATACATTAACCCCTACTTCGGGAAGTCTCTGAGAAATATACTGTGCATTTGTATTTACAATTTGTCCTAGCAATAATTCAGTGCCAACTGCCAATATCTCTGCATTCATACAAAACTCCATCTCCTGTCTATTTTTATAAGGTAAGGGGACACTCCTCTCTTGAGCAAAGAAGTATTCCCTTTACATTGAGGAATGTCCCCGGAAGAATCCTTATCTTTTGTATATATTATACCAGTATTTTCTTCAGATAATCAATCTGTTTTTGGGAAAGGGACACATCTTTAATTTATGAAGAATCATATTCCAGAAACTATCGTTGAAGCATCACTATTATTAATATTTACTAAATTCTATTGTTTTACCTGTTCTTGATGACTCATAAATTGCCAGAATAATTTCAACAGGTTTTTTCCCTTCATATTGGTCGACAAGAGGGTTCCTGTTATTTTTTATTGCATCAACCATATCACTGATTTGCATAATATGCCCTTCTATTCCAAATGCAGCAGGGTCACTGGCAGAAGTTCTATTTGCTTTCCCAATTTCTATGCCATCTGGGACTTCATTACCCTCGATAGTCCAATTTGTAATAGAGTGTCCGTCAACTATAATTGTACCTTTATCACCACTTACTTCTATCCTCCGAGGTAATCCGGGGTATATGGATGTAGTTGCCTGAATTACTCCTAATGCTCCATTTTCATATTCCAATACAGCTGCAGCAGTATCTTCCACTTCAATTTTTCGTGCGAGAGTTCTTGTATAAGCGAATATGGTTTTTACAGGTCCCATAATATACTGAATAAGATCTACACTATGAATTCCTTGATTCATTAAGGCACCTCCTCCGTCCATTTCCCATGTTCCTCTCCAACCACCACTGTCATAATATTCCCGTGAACGGTAAAACTTCATATATGCATCTCCGGATACCAGTCTTCCTAATAAACCCTTATCAACAGCATTTTTTAACTTACATATAGAATTAGTAAACCTTGATTGGGATATAACGGTCGTTTTAATATTATTTTTTTCGCATGCTTCAATTATATTATCAGCCTGCTTCAAGGTTATAGCCATAGGCTTCTCTACAATAACATGCTTGCCTGCATTGGCAGCTTTTACAGCTAAAGGTGCATGCAGGCCACTTGGTGTACATATACATACTATATCGACATCATCACTGGCAAGAAGTTCTTCTACAGAATTAAAAGCTAGAATATTATATTTTAAAGCAAATGCTGCTCTTGCCTTTTCATTTACATCAGTTGCACCGACAAGCTGTGTCCCTTCAATTTGTAATATAGCATCAGCATGCCAATTAGATATCAATCCACATCCGATAATTCCAAATCTTAAATTACCCATTGATAATTTACACCTCCGAACTGCTTATAATTTAATTGATAATGCTTGATGAAAATCTGTATGGCACTATATTGCAACAATTATCTGTATTATAGATAATAACTAAATATTTAAATTTTTTTGACTTGGCAATGCTCTATATATAATTGTATCTTTTAACTGATTCTTCATGGGATATTTTGATTTATTTACTAAATCTCTCCAAGTAAGCGAAGCACATTTCCCCTGCATACCTTCACATATGCGTCTTCAGAAATCTTTTTATTTTGATATGCTTTATCAAGCCATGAAGATAATTCCCTTTTATTTTCAGGCGAACAGATATCAAGGCCGAAAAATATCCGTTCTTTAAATTCTTCAATAAAAGCATATCCGAATTCAGGGTCTCTGCTAACAGCATTGTAACCACTGTTGGCAGATAAATCGCCGCATAAATTTGGGTATTTTCTCATTAACTCTACAAGCCTGCCTTCGGTGACCTTTCCCTTTGGATATTCATTTCTATTATTTTCTGTTACATCTGAACTAATTTCAGCCCAGAAAGGTTGCGAATGCCCAATAAATATCAAATTTGGAAATTTGCTCAGCTCTTTTTCCAATCTATATAATCCAATCTCATCTACTATTCCATAGCATCCACCAATCTGTGGTCCTATATGGAACAAAACAGGCATGTTGCATTTCTCACAATGATAAAAGAGATTTTCCATATAAGGGTCATCAAAATACATATTGCTGCATACTTCGCCCACACCCTTTGCCCCCAGCTTTTTGTAGTAATTTAAAAAATAGGATAAATCTGTGTCGGGGCGATTTTTACCCATTCGTGGATCAATATTACAAAACCAATAGAACCAATCTGGATATTTTTCAGTAAGTGCTATTACTTCCTCATTTGATTGAATATGATCTGAATATTCAATACCGACACCCGGTAATATAACAGCTTTTTCAACACCAAGTTTCTTATAGTGTTCTATAAGCTGTTCAGGTGTAGCAAATGTAGAGTTTGTTCCCATTCTGGGAATACCAACATACATTCTTGTATGTGCATGAATATCAATTTTTTTCATAATGTTGCCTCCTAAATTTTTTCATAAGTTAGTTAACACTATCACTTTTCAATACGCAATGCTAGTCCCAACATTTACCAATTAAATTTTCATATGCTTGTTAACAATATCTCTTCTCTGCCATACTTATTATCCGTTTAAAACATCCGGAACATATTCAATAGGCCATTCACCTTCCGGTATGATCCCCCCAAATAATACACCTGCCACCACTTCAACATTTGCAGGTGAAGTTCCAAAAGTTATAATAATACAATCTGACCCCTTGGGAATACTCAATGGATATGGCGTATTTGTAATAATAACTATTTTGTTTGATTTATTTGCTAACAATTCACTTATAAATTCATTATTTGATGCTCTTCCTCTTTCATAAAAGTTTGTAATAACAACGGTTTTACAACCCTTTAGCGTATTTATTATTGCATCTTTATCACTTTCGTCATATGTGTATGCTGTTTCTAGATATCTAGCATTACGATTGTATTTTGTGCAATTTTTATAAAGTATCCCTGGATGCCAGTGTATGTCATTAGGAGTAAAATTAATCTGTTCAATAACAGTGATCTCCTCATTTCTTGGAAGAGGAAGTAATTTATTCTTATCTTTAGCTATAAGAACCGATTTTCTTGCTACCAGCTTTGAGAGGTCAATAATTTGCCTATCCTCTAAAGTATCTTCAGGTTTTTCTGCCCAGTTGTTACCATAGGTGAAAAGTCCATATTCATATTTAAGGCTTAACACTCTATATACTTTTTTATCAAGTTCACTTGTGCTTATTCTACCATTTTCTACGAATCTCCTAATTGTACTAATAGTATCATCTACCAATTCAGTTTCAGCCTTCATCAATACCAAATCTGCTCCCGCTTCGAGAGCAAGGGCACAGGCATTTGCCACACCATATTTTACAGCTATTCCACCCATAGTCATACTGTCGGTGGTAACTACACCTCCAAAACCAAGCTCTTCTCTCAAAAGCCCGGTTACGACTTTTTTTGATACAGTAGCTACATCATTATCATCTATTGCCGGATAAATTGTATGAGCAAGCATAATGGAAGGTAATAAATTTAGTTTTATCAGTTCACTATAAGGTAATAACTCTCTGTTCATAAGTGTTTTTTTATCTGTATCAATTATAGGAATATCATAATGAGCATCGAAAGAAGAGTCTCCTCTTCCAGGGAAATGTTTACCTGTAGCAATAACATTTATCTCCTTAAATCCACGACATGCTTCAATTGAATACTCTACAACTTCATTAACTCTGTCTGAATAAGCTCTTGTATATATTTCAGGGTTATTTGGCTGCACATTTATATCAAGTACCGGGGAGTGAATCCAATTAAACCCAACTGATTTGCTTTGCCTTGCAACTGCTTTAGCTGCTTCATAAGCAAATCTGCTATCCCCCGTTGCCCGTATACCCATTGACCTGGGAAAGAAATTAACACCAGTGAATCTAGAATTGACACCTGCCCCACCTTCCTGATCAAAAGAAAAATGCAGAGGAATTCCAAGGGGTCTGCTCATAGCAACACCCTGGAGTTCATCAAGTATTCTTTTATACTCAAAAACTGATACATATGGTGGACTTATTCCTTGTTTGTAACCTCTGGTGTCTTCTATACTAACAATAGTTTTACCTGTTCTGGGATCAATATAGCTTCCGAAATGCCTGGAACCTGGTGAAAGCCTTAAGCCTCCACAGTGGTACTTAGTGATGTAATCATATATATGCGGCCTTGCAATTGTACCTGCAAAGCCTAACGTAAGAAGCGCACCAATTTTCTGATCTAAAGTCATTTTAGATATTAGACTTTTTATATATTTATGTTCGCTTTTCATTTAGAAAACCTCCATTTTAAGTGTTCTATGCAGTTACCAATTCTTTGAAATCTTAAATTTGGTTAACCTTTATAAACTGACTCCATGCTTTTTTGTTATTTTCATCAATGCACTCAACTCTAACTACAGTATCTGTTTCTTTAATTCTATATACACCCTTACTTATTAATCCTGTTTCACTCGCAGTAATTCTGTCACCTGATGAAAATGTATCATTAAGGAATACAATCTTTTTTACAGGTGAGCATTCTGCAATGATTTTATCTTTGTCTACAGTTATTTGTCTTATTTCAGGACCTTGTGAAGAGTAAAAATTTCCAGCCTTAATGCTTTCAAAGATGCTCTTTTTATCCAGCCTCTCACTATTGACCATAATATAACCACCAAATGCATCATTTGTATATCGATGACTGTCATCAGTAGCAAATAGATATTTTACAACACCTTTCGATGCAACAACATCCACATAAATGGAGGCGTCTCCTCTTAAGCTTTTAACATCATTAGCGTGATTCCATATCTCTATACCAAAATAATCATGTAAATCTATTAAATCATCATGAGTAATCAACGACCATGCAGGATGAGCAATTATTGCTATTCCATTCTTTTTATTTATTTCATCAATAATTGTCTGAAGTTTCGTATTATCATCTGTATATATTTCTTCCTCAATACCTATAC
>DAOSDD010000141.1:0-11212 GCA_035362115.1 Clostridiales bacterium
ATATATTACAAAACCGCCTCGAAGTTATTGATAAGCAATTAGAGAACCTATAATGGGCATCAGAGGTAACTGGAGGACGCTCTAGTTATTTCTGCTTAGAATTGAGGTGATAAGATTATGCCAAGACCAATGAAATGGAGAAAAGTATGCTGCTTACCTGAAAGCAATAAATTTGGGCCTCTTGATTTACCTGCGGATGCAAAAAATTATGTAAATATGACAGTTGACGAATATGAAACGATAAGACTTATCGATCTAGAGGGGTTTACACAAGAAGAGTGTGCCAACCAGATGAATGTCGCTCGAACTACCGTCCAAGGTATTTATATCGAAGCGAGAAAGAAGCTGGCTGAATCACTAGTGAACGGTAAGGTGCTTTTTATTGAAGGCGGCGAATACCGGCTTTGTGATGGATTAGGAAATGGATGTGGCCGAGGCTGTCATAGGCATGGGCGTGGTAGACACTTTACAGATAATGAGGATCGAGGTGACTAATTATATATTCTGAAAAAGTAATTGAACATTTTATGTGTCCTCAAAATACCTATAGTGCGCCAGAACCTGCACCTTATAACAACACAAAACGCTGAACCGAAGAAAACAGATTATTATGGTTTGCCAAAAGCGGAGATAAATCCAGAACTGTGTATTGAATGCAATCAGTGCAGACAAAACTGCAGATTTGATGCGATTTCAGCAGATAGGAAATACAAAGTGGAACCTTATGCCTGTGAAGGCTGTGGGGTTTGCGAGGCTGTTTGTCCGGCAGAAGCTATAGTTTTAAAATCTGTTGTATCTGGTGAGTTGATGTTGTATGCAAATGAGGAAGAAGTTTTTTCTACAGCACAGCTGAGAATGGGTAGTGGCACATCTGGAATGCTGGTCACAGAGGTGAAAAAACAAATAAAGTCGGCAGCAGCCTCTACCAAACTAGCAATTATTGACGGTTCTCCCGGCATAGGTTGCCCTGTTATAGCATCACTTAGCGGTGTAGATATGGTTTTGATAGTGGCCGAACCTTCCATGTCAGGTATTAATGATATGGAGAGGATTATAAAAACTGCAGCAAAGTTTGGGACTAAAACAGCAATCTGTATAAACAAATTTAACACTAACATTGAAACACAGAAAAAATAGAAGAATTTTGTAAAAGGCAAGGACTTTCCTTTATTGGAAGAATACCATTTGATTCTGACGCAGTAAGGGCTATCAATAACGGGAAAACTATCGTAGATATAAATTGTGCATCGAGCATAGCAGTAAATGGGATCTATAGCAAGGTTATGAATCTGCTGTTTGGCGGAGAAGCATAACTTAAAAGTTCTTGCAAAGTTTCCGATTGACCCCAAAATATCAGCAGCTTGTGATAGAGGTATGATAGAGCTTTTTGATGGCAATTGGCTTGAGCCAGTTGCTAATATATTAGTAAAACTGGAGGAGAAAAAAATGATTAAAATTGCAGTAGCAAGTGAAAATGAAATGGTGACGGAGCATTTTGGACACTGTATAAACTTCAATATTTTTGAAACTGAAAACAACCAGATTGTTCAGAGTGAGTCTATACCAAACCCTGGGCATAAACCTGGCTTCCTTCCTAACTATCTAAATGATATGGGAGTTAATGTGATAATCTCAGGTGGTATGGGTAGTGGTGCTATTGATATCTTTAATGAAAAAGGTATAGAAGTTATTGTTGGGGCAAGTGGTAATGCTAAAGCAGCAGCAGAAGCGTACCTACAAGGTTCCTTAAAATCTACCGGTTCCGTTTGCCATGAACATCAGCATCATGATGAATGCGGTGAATAACTAAAGTTTTGCATTATAAGGGGAAGGCACACTATGTCCTTCCCTTTTGCTTGGATATGTTCCTGTCTACCGATAGCGTCAAAAATGCCGTGGATATGTTTCCGAGAACCGACAGGTCGAAAGATATTCATTCTGTAAAGGCGGATTTGATAGTTAAGTGGTCGGGTTAGATGTCATAGCCTGGTGACAGAGCAGGTTAGATATGGAGTACTCGTGATAGAACAGATTTGAATTTGATAAGCCTTATAAAGCCGCGAGTTCCACTTTCAAAACATGAATTTTTGATTCAATTTTCTTTATCACGGCAATGAATTCATCGTCGGGCATCCCTGTCGGATCATTTAAGCCCCAACCCTCACGACGCTTACATAGCAGATAAGGGCATTCTACATTACAGCCCATCGTTACGGCCACATCTATAACAGGAAGTTCCTCGAGTAACTTTGGCCGCTGGGTTGCTTCCATGCCCTGGAATGAAAATATAATGACCAATGTCAAAACAAACACCATAGCTGTACACGGAGCTGCCCCAAGTAGAATTGTACCGGCCAAATAATCTTTAGAGAGTTCTCCCGGGATAAACGTTTTGAAAATCACAAAGAAAAACAGCCAAGCGATACCAAACATAGTAAACGGCTTTATCAGCCAGTTGGTCACCCATGTGACAAATAATCCTTTTGGATTTTTTCCAACATCCTTTATGCTCTTGAAATCAACCTTCAGCATCATGGGATAGATCATGAGCCAAATAAGTATGGCAATGGGTATGGATACATTTGCATACTCGAAGCGCCCAAGGAAAGCCGGAATCCAAGGTAGAAATTTACCTATCAACACTCCAATGACCATACACATAGCTACCCATAAGGTAAGATACTTTTCAAAAAAACTAATTCCCTTATTTTTACTGTTTTCCATATGTTTATCCTCTGATCTTCTGCAGTATCTTTACGACCTCATCAGTCTTAAGAACCTTGCCGTAAGAAACTACTTTACCATCTACGACTAGAGCAGGGGTTGTCATGACGCCGTAGGCCGCGATCTGAGAGAAATTGGTTACATGGTCAATGGCAGTATCCATGCCGAGCTGCTGAAGAGCTGCTTTTGTAGCTGCTTCAAGCTGATTGCATTTTGCACATCCGCTTCCAAGCACTTTCACACTCGCACCCTCGCTTTTAGCACTCTCTGCCTTTTCCATGCTTTCCGCATCGCAGTTTCCTCCACAGCAGCAGGAGGTTTTTTCTTCCTTTTTCCTTCCAAATAGTGACATATTCATACTCTCCTTTATAATTTGATTTTATTGTTTAGCAACAGCTGTTCCCGCAGGAGCATCCAGCTTTGCTTTTCTTTCCTTAGGAACTGCAGCTTTCCGCAGATACCTGCATGCCGTTCAGCGGTGTCCAGCCGGTATCATCGCCAACATAGGTAATTGCTCCAACCGGGCAACGATTCCCGCATCCGTGGCAATGGCCAATGCAGCTTCCGGATTTGTTACAACGGGAGACGGTGCCTTTGCGGAATCATAGACACCGTGAGGACAATTTGCAACGCAGATGCCGCACTCCACGCAGGTCAGGTATTCAATAACTGGATACCAAGTCTTTGCCATAATACGTTCCTCCTACTATATAATGAATCCCTGAATGACGTTAAAAAAGTAGCCTACAAAAATGATGCCAATGGTGCAGAACGCGATGAACAGCGCCAGCAGCTCCGGCTTGACAGCTTTGCGGAGCATAATCATAGATGGCAGGGACAGGGTGGTGACACCCATCATAAAAGACAGCACCGTACCCAGCTGAGCACCTTTGAAGAGCAGCGCTTCAGCAATCGGAATTGTGCCAAAGATGTCGGCATACATCGGCACGCCTATTAGTGTCGCTAAAATTACACCGAAGGGATTATTACTTCCAAGCAGGGATACCACCCATGCCTCGGGTATCCAGTTATGAATAATCGCACCTATTCCAACACCGATCAGGATGTATGGAAAAACTTTTTTAAAAGTAGATAGCGTTTGCTCCTTTGCATAAATCAACCGATCTTTTTTTGCAAGATCCGGTGACTCAATGTCAACGCTTCCGGCTGTCAAGATAAAGCTCTCAACATGTTTTTCCATGTGCGATTTCTCGATTAGAGTGCCACCAATTATAGCGATTGCCAAACCAAATATTACATATAAAATGGCGACTTTTGTACCAAATATACTCATTAGCAGAACAAGAGAGCCCAGGTCCACCATTGGCGAGGAAATCAAGAATGAAAAAGTGACTCCGAGCGGTAAACCTGCTGAAGTAAAGCCAATAAATAATGGAATGGACGAGCAGGAGCAAAAGGGTGTTACAGTTCCAAGCAGGGCGGCAACGGAATTCGCCCCGATCCCGTGAAACTGTCCTAATATTTTCTTGCTTCGTTCTGGGGGGAAGTAGCTCTGGATATAGCTGATAAAAAAAATCAGGAAGCATAGCAGTACTACAATTTTTATAACATCATAAATGAAAAATTGAATGCTCCCGATCCAGCGATTGGAGGTGTTCAGCCCTAAAGCAGATAACATGTTTCCAATTAATGCATTCAACCATTTCATGCCGAGAATTTGGTTCTGGAAAAAATCCCAGATCGCTTTTAACACTTGCATAAAACAACCCTTCTTTCTAAAAATGGACAATCATATCAAAAACTTTTGATGTATTCTACCTGTTAAAAGCTATCGATCAGATAGCCTGTATCATATGCCGTAAATATTTTCTTCTATAACCGTGTTCGGCGTTGTCAGTTCTTCTAGGAGAGTTATAGCATAAGCGCTACCTTTTTCGCTAATTTTGTAATGTGTCCATTTGCCTTTCTGGCGGCTCTCCACAACACCCGACTCAACTAAAATCTTCATATGGTATGAAAGCCCTGACTGCCCCAAGTCTAACTGTTCCAACAAAACACAAGCGCATTTTTCACCGCCGCACAATAGATCAAGTATCCGTAGCCGTTTTTCATCACAAAAGGCCTTGAATACTTTTGCGTGTTCCTTATAAGCTATTTCCAAGTTATCACCTCATATCAAATATATTTGATATGTTATTAGTATATGCATCAAATCAAATTTTGTCAATGTGTTTTTGAACATTATGTAAATCGGTCTGCGATAACAATAGCCTTTTGAATATCTGGCGAATTTATTGAAAACACTTCCTATAAATAAAAATTGGCTGCTATTTGACTACTACTGATTAAAAACAAATAATTGAAATACGAGGCATTATGGAAATTTACTGACATTAAGTATTAAGAATTCCACATAATAAATAGAGGATATACCTTGACATCGGGTTATCGTCTTTAATATTAGCTTCTTTGAAAATAAAATTCTCCTCTGCAACTGCAGAAGATTTACCGACGGCCTCCTTTGCAGGCCAGCAGGATACATATTTGAACATTATAGGAAAGGAAGCAATCCTAAAGCATATTAGCAAGTGCTGGGCATCGCTGTTTACTGAGAGGGCAGTAACATACCGTCTTCAAAATGGCTTCGACCACCGTAAAGTCCATCTGTCTGTGGTTGTTCAGAAAATGATCTTCCCTCAAGCGGCAGGGATTTTGTTTACTGCCAATCACTACTTTATACCCCATCCCTGAAGCGAATGACCATGAATATCACGTCTATATATCTGTGGGTCATCAACAAATGATGACTGACCCCATGAAACCATTGGGATTGTCTTTATGGCAATTAAAGACATTGTAAAATGCGCCCTTAAAACCGAATAAATGTTGAATAAATAAAACATCTATGTTAAACTAAATTAGCTAAGTGACAAGTACTTCTTATAACAAAGCAAATAAAAATAATTGCTTCTGACACTGAAATATTTTGAAGTGAAAGGCATTGCAATTTTATAGCTAGATAGTTAGAATGATTACAATCATAATAATTACTGTATAAAATTACTGCGCCTTTCAATGGGCGCATTTTTAATTTTGAGTATTTTTAAGGAGTGGTAAGTGATAGATATGGAAACAAGAGTTGCAGTAATCGGAATAGTTGTTGAAAATGTTGAATCTGTAGAAAAATTAAATAGTATATTGCACGAATATGGTGAATACATTATTGGCAGAATGGGGATTCCATACCGCACCAAGAAAATTAATATCATAAGTATAGCCATTGATGCACCGCAGGATATCATCAGTGCTTTGTCAGGTAAAATCGGCAGATTACCAGGTATCAGTGCAAAAACAGCCTATTCCAATATAAGCGCAAAATCAAATATTAACAAAAAGATTGAGGAAAAATAATGAAACAATTAGTTGATAAACTTAAACAAAGTCAAAGTCTGTCATTTGATGAGTTCAAACTTTTAATTAATAACCGAACGGCAGATATTGCAGAATACCTTTTTGAAAATGCAAGACGAGTTCGGATTGAAAATTATGGTAGAGATGTATATATGCGAGGTCTCATTGAGTTTACGAACTACTGCAAAAATGACTGTTATTATTGTGGAATTAGAAAAAGCAACTGTAATGCAGAAAGATATCGTTTGACAAAAGAACAGATACTTGATTGCTGCGCACAAGGCTATGAGCTTGGATTTCGTACTTTTGTTCTACAGGGCGGTGAAGACGGATTTTATACTGACAAAAAAATTGTTGATATTGTCAGTTCCATTAAGGGAAAATATTCTGATTGTGCAGTAACCCTATCCATAGGTGAAAAGAGTTTTGAAAGCTATAAAGCATATTTTGATGCAGGCACTGACCGATATCTGCTTCGTCACGAAACTGCAAATGCGGAGCATTACGGGAAACTACATCCTAATTCCCTATCACTCCATAACCGTAAGCAGTGTTTGTTTAATTTAAAGGAAATAGGTTATCAGGTTGGATGCGGATTTATGGTGGGCTCACCTTTTCAGACAACAGAATGCATTGTAGAAGATTTGCTTTTTATTAAAGAGCTAAGCCCCCACATGATAGGAATTGGACCGTTTATTGCTCACAAAGATACGCCATTTGCAGTTGAACCATCCGGAACATTGGATCTGACCTTGTTTTTGCTTGGAATCATTCGTTTAATGCTGCCAAAGGTGCTGCTGCCTGCAACAACAGCACTTGGAACAATAGATCCATGTGGCCGGGAAAAAGGTATTCTTGCGGGAGCAAATGTTGTTATGCCCAATCTGTCGCCAACCAATGTCAGAAAGAAATATATGTTATATGATAATAAAATCTGTACAGGGGATGAAGCGGCTGAATGCCTTATGTGTATGCAGCAGCGCATTGAAAGCATCGGATATAAATTAGTTGTTTCAAGAGGTGACTACAAATTTGTGTAGGCATATACAAGTACTGTATTAAATTACATTATTTATGTTGATTTGTATTGACTTACATTAACTTATATTAACTTATATTAACTAACAATAACTTATGTTAACATATGGTAACCAATGTCAGCCAACATTAGTTATCATTAGATAAAATAAAATTAACTAATGAGGAAGATTTATCTGACTCAAAAGAAAGGAAAATTACTATGTATAACCCAAAATCTTTAGAGGCAGAAGAGTTTATCTGCCACGAGGAAGTGCTGGAAACTCTGGAGTATGCAGCAAAAAATAAAAACAATGTTGAATTGATTGACAGTATTATTGAAAAAGCGAAGCTCCGCAAGGGACTTTCCCACAAAGAGGCAGCAGTGCTGCTTGACTGCGAAATTGAAGAAAAGGTCAAGAAAATTTATGATCTTGCAGAACAAATTAAAAAGGATATTTACGGTAACCGCATTGTTATGTTTGCGCCCCTTTATTTATCCAATTACTGTGTAAACGGCTGTGTATACTGCCCCTATCATTTGAAAAACAAACATATTGTGAGAAAGAAGCTTTCACAGGAGGACATTGTCCGAGAGGTTACCGCATTGCAGGATATGGGTCATAAGCGTCTTGCAATTGAATCCGGTGAAGATCCTGTAATGAATCCTATTGAGTATATTCTTGAATGTATCAATACCATTTACAGTATAAAACATAAAAATGGTGCTATTCGTCGTGTTAATGTGAACATTGCAGCTACGACAGTTGAAAATTACAGAAAGCTCAAGGAAGCAGGAATCGGCACATATATTTTATTTCAGGAAACATATCATAAGGAAAGCTATGAAAAACTACATCCAACAGGACCGAAACATAACTATGCATACCATACTGAAGCAATGGACAGAGCCATGCAAGGTGGAATAGATGATGTAGGTCTGGGCGTGTTATTCGGACTAGAGCTTTACCGTTATGAATTTGCCGCTCTCCTAATGCACGCAGAACATCTGGAAGCAGTACATGGAGTAGGACCTCATACAATAAGCGTTCCCAGAATTAAACGGGCTGATGATATTGACCCGGATGTTTTTGATAATGGTATAAGTGATGATGTTTTTGCCAAAATTTGCGCTTGTATTCGCATAGCAGTGCCATATACAGGTATGATTATTTCTACACGAGAAAGCAAAACCGTAAGAGAGAAGGTTATCCGTCTCGGCGTTTCACAGATAAGCGGTGCATCCAGAACCAGCGTTGGCGGATATTGTGAACCGGAACCTGAGGATGAAAAATCCGAGCAATTTGATGTTAGTGATACTAGAACCCTTGATGAGATTGTAAGATGGCTGATGGAAAGCAAATATATTCCCAGCTTTTGTACCGCATGCTACCGTGAAGGCAGAACAGGTGACAGATTCATGAGCCTTGCCAAAAACGGACAGATTCAGAATTGCTGCCATCCCAATGCACTTATGACTTTGAAGGAGTATCTGGAAGATTATGCTTCTGAAGAAACTAGAGCTATTGGTGAAGCTTTGATTAAAGCTGAAATAAACAATATTCCAAGTAATAAAGTCAAGGATATTGTTCGTGCCAATCTAAAAAATATAGAAAACGGTCAGCGGGATTTCAGGTTTTAGGAAACATAGCTGGAAGCTTCTCTATATTTAATGAAGCAGATGTATGAAACGTGGGGACAGTTATTCTGTTTTGTCTTTTAAATGAAACAGAAGGACTGTCCCCACGTTTATATTGTAAAAAAATGCTTGCATTAATAAATATAGTATTATATAGTATTATCAAATGGAATTTCTTTACGTAAAATGTTGGTAATTGTATAACCATGGTTTTTGTGAAAATTTGGTGAATATTTTTACAAAAAGTTTATTATTAGGGTGGGAGGAGGGTCGAATGAGCCGGAATGCATCTAATCACTAAAATTATTTATTAAGCCTTATGACTAATCAAGTGTTGTATTATTGGACTACATAATCTATCTTTTCCACTTTTAAAAAACTTAATAACGAAAGGGGAGATCAAGTCCTTATGTGGAGACTTGCCAAGAAATGTTTGACTTTTGTTCTTTGTATCTGCGTTATAGCAACCAATGTATTAATTCCCGGACCTATTGTTAATGCAGAAAATGGAGCGATATCCGTAAACAATTCAGAAAAAGCTGATGAAAACTACAATTCTGAAGAAGCTGGTGAAAGCTTTAGTATAACAGGTGAAGAACCCGTTGAAAAGGTAGCAGCGCCAGCCGCCTCGCCGGCATCAGGCAACGCTACTGCAGGTGAGGTTGAATTATCTTGCTCAACTGAAGGTGCAGTGATTTGGTATACATTGGACAGAAGTGAGCCGAATCCCGGCGACAATGCAACAATTCAGTATAGCGATACAAGCAAACCTTCAATTAATGGTTGCACCGTAATAAAAGCAGTTGCTGTCAAAGAAGGAATGCAAAGCAGTGATACGGTTACTTTTGTGTACAATGCAATACCTGTAAAAGTATTGGAACCTGACGGTGCTACTCCGGTACAGAATGCCAGAGTGGAATTATACGACGCAAACATGTGGTGTCAAATCAGTGAGATATCAGACGCCAACGGATTTGCGTATATTTATATTGATGCAATGTACATAATTGATGGTGAATATACAATAAAAGCATGTCCGATTGATATCTCAAAATATGCTATAAGTACTGCTCAAAGTATTACCATCGAAAACGGCACCTATAAAGGCGGTACTATTGAATCAAGATTAAATGAATCAATACTTACCGGCACTGTTAAAATACCTGGTGAGGAAAATGTGTTGGTAACTTGCGGATGGATAGATATCGAAAAATACTATGATCAAGGTGGCTGGCAATATCTATTTGGATTTCCGCTCCAACCGGATGGTACATATAATCTTCCACTGCTTGAGGACGGCAGATATAGAATCAGAGCAAATCCTGAGCAGAATACTACAGATTATGATGACTACTTAAGTTCAAATTGGCAGGATATAACCATATTGGAAGGAGTGGTAACCGAACCTTTGTCAGCACCTGTTAATCTTGCGTTGAATACTGTGCAGGTTAAGGGTACTGTTACATACCCCGACGGAACAGGAGTACCGGCATTTTGTTATGATATTCGTATCTTTGATACGAATTCCGGAGTTGAATATTTTGAATACATAGGTCATATTACAAATAATACATACAGGATATCAGGATTGCCGCATGGTAATTATTCAGTAAAAGCAATAGCCCGCAATACGCCATATACAGATTCCGTTAAGGAAAATTTTGAAATAAATGCTGAAAATTCTTTTCATACTATAGGCTTACAACTGACAAATCCTCAATTAATTATCACTATTAAAGAGCCGGACGGTAATAACATTGTTTCTGGTGGAAATGTTGAAGTACTTGATACAACACCGGAGCACAAATGGATTTGCAGTGTTCCTGTAGCTCAAGATGGAACCGTTAAGATCGGCGGACTTAATACCGGAACATATTATATAAAAGCAAACCCGCCGCACAATTCAGGATATAGTCCTTCAGCTCTCACCGGAATTGAAATATCGTCTACTTCTCCAGGTGCTCCGGAGGAAATTACCATTAAATTAACAGGGAAGCAGCTAAAACTTAAGTGGATCTCATCTTATGAATGGGATGGCAAAGAGCTTAGATTAAGACTTGATAACATCAGTCTTCTGAATGGCACCAACGGCAATCCTGACTATAGCAACGTCTCTGTTGACATAACTTCAGAAGGCAATACTTTATATACTTTATTCAACCCATACCAGGGTGGCAGATGGGATGAAGAAGCAGATCTTGTTTTCGATGCACAGTCTATTGCAAAAAAGCTTCCCTGTGGACGATACACAATTATTGCAAAAAACAATAATGAGCCGATAGCTTATGAAAATAATAAGCTTGATGTATTTCAAAGAATTATTGCAATGCCTTTTGTTACAACCCTTGATGAATATAAAGCAAATGGGATAACACTAACAATCGACACCGAAACAGTTGATAACAGCAAACAGCCTCCTGCATGGGGTACTGATCAAGTAAAGGTGAAAGTTACAGCAGA
>DAOSDD010000142.1:0-11167 GCA_035362115.1 Clostridiales bacterium
GCTATTATGGATCTTTTCAGCAGGAAATCTGATAAATATCCTTCATACAGCAGAACATTGAACTCAGAACAAAAAACTCAGCGATATGGAGAATCAGGCCTTGCCCACAGGCTTTTTGATATAATTGAAGATAATATATCAACAATGAGAAATGCCGATGGCAAGAAAGGCTATCTCCTTGAAAAGGCAGGAATGGAGGGAGATGCATCAGAATTCAGGAACACTATTTATGATGAGATGATAGATTATGATAAAAGAATCGATTCTTTGTATGAAAAACTTATAAAAAAAGAAAACAGTTATTTTATGAAGTTTGCACAAATGGAAAAAATCATAGGACAGATGAATGCACAAAGTAACTGGCTGATGATGCAACTTGGTAAAAATTAATGATCACAAATTTGATTTATTTTTGGAGGGCGAAAAATGGCATTAAACAAAGCATATAATCAGTATATGGAGAATTCAATATTTACTTCAACTCCAGAGGAGCTTACTCTTATGCTCTACAACGGCCTGGTAAAATTTATTATGCAGGCACAAGTATCAATAGAGGAGAAACAGATTGAAAAGGCAAATAACAGTATATTACGGGCACAATCTATAATTACGGAACTTCAATCTACACTGGACATGAAATATGAAGTATCAAAAAATATGATGCTTCTTTATGATTACATATACAACAGGCTTATAGATGCTAATATAAAGAAGGATAAGGAAATACTTGAAGAGGTTATGGGGTTTGCAAAGGAACTGAGGGATACCTGGACTCAAGCTATGAAAATTGCTAAGAAAGAGAAATTATAGAAGATTGGATTTAGGGAACAGAATGTATGGAAGCTAGAGGCTAATAGGCACTTAAAATTCTGAAAAAATGCATTGCTGAAGGAGCGCACAGGTATGACCATTGAAGAATATATTAACCAGCTTGATGATTTACTGGAAGAAAAGTACGAATCTTTGATAGAAATATTGAGTTTAACCAGGTTGCAGTCAGATGCTTTAGAAAAGGAAGATGTGGCTGCACTGGAAAAACTTGTAGAGGAAAAACAGGTTAAAATTAATAAAATAAACCTGCTGGATGAAAAATTCAGCAGGATTTTTGAACAGGTTAAAAGACAATTTGCTATTGATAGAATTGATGAATTGGATGAATCAAAGGAACTTAATATAACTGGAGCAAAAAACCTTAATATAACTGGAGTAAAGAGCCTTAATATAACTGGAGTAAAGAGCCTTAAGGGGAAAACTTCGAAAATTCTTGATATAATTAACAATGAAATAAGTGTATTGGAAAAGAAGAACAATGAATCGATATTAGAGCTTATGAATAGATACAAAATGGAATTTAAAAATATAGTATCCGGTAAAAAGGCACTCTCGGCCTATAATAACAACTTTTCTACCCACACACCTTCTTTTTATATAGATAAAAAAAAGTAATGGAAGTATATCTAAAATTATTTTATTCTTTATATGAAAATTTAAACAAGCACGAATTGGAAAAATAATATATAATATGTAAAATAATAGTTGACATGTAATATATTATTATGTATAATTGTAAATAAGATACAAAATATACATATTAAAGTATAAAATTTGCAGGGTGGGGTTATGGAGAGTAACAAAAATATTGAAGGAAATACTAAGCAAAATTCTTTTAACGAATTGCTTCCGGGAGAAAGGTACAAGCTTGTAAAAATTTTAGGAAGTGGTGGGATGAGTACGGTGTATCTCGCTGAAAATATAAACCTGGGTACTTACTGGGCAATTAAAAAGATATCTAAAAACTCTAATACAAGTGTAGACATATTAGTTGAGCCTAATATTTTAAAAAAGCTCAATCATCCTGCTTTGCCAAGGATTATTGATATTATGGAAGATAATGAATATTTATATATTGTTCAGGATTTTATTGAAGGCAATCCTCTTGACAAAGAGTTGCGGAAAAACGGGAAATTTCCGCTGAGAAACGTTGTTGAATGGGCTTTACAGATTTGTGACGTACTTATATATCTTCATTCATTTGAACCAAACCCTATAATTTACAGAGATATGAAACCTGCAAATATTATTTTAACACCCTGGGGTGAAATAAAACTGGTGGATTTTGGCATCGCCAGGGAATATAAAAAAGGACGAAGCAATGATACGGTCAATATTGGAACAATAGGCTATGCAGCCCCTGAGCAATTTGGGGGTGGTCAATCAAATATAACAACAGACATATACAGTTTTGGTGTAACTTTATTCCAGTTGATAACAGGGAAGGAGCTACAGGAATTTTCCCTTGGTATAAAACTTCCAGGACATTATGCAGATGGTATTAATCTACAAATGGAGCAAATAATCTGTAAATGCACAAGATTTAATCCTGAAGAAAGATATCAATCGGTGGAGCAGTTAAAAAAAGACATAGAATCTGTAAGAAATTCATTTTTAAAACATAAAGCAGAAATTGCTGATAGTCAGACAGAGTCAATTAATACAAGTAAAATAATGAATATAATGAATACAATGAATACACTGAATACAGCAAATACAACAAACACACTGAACACAGCGAATGTTGCAGGTGAAACAGGTAACGAAGCGATAGATGCAGATACAGCTCCAGAGATAGAAAATATGAGAAGTAAAGCTTTTTGGAAGAGAAAAAAACAAAGCAGAATCATGCATTTTAAAAGGATGATAATAACAGTGTGGGATAATACAGAATTTGCATGTGAAATGGCGTATATTGCAGCTAAAGCAACAGACTTTGAAATACTGCTTGTTGACCTTGATTTGCTTTCCCCCAAAGCTGACCTGTTTTTAAATATAAAAAAGTACCCTGAAATAATTTTGAGAGAAGGCATACTAAATGAATCAGGGCTTAATATTGTTCTGGATTCTGCAGAAAGGGGCTACCTCTCACGGGAGAATATAATAGGGGCTTGTATTAAACGTAAGGATTTGAAGAATTTATATATTTTAACCGGTAATTACAAGCTTGATAATTATGAATACTACAGTAATGATAGCCTCACCCAATTCATTGATAAGGCATGCCAGATTTTTGACATTATTGTCCTTGCTGTAAACAAATCAATTTATGATTTATTTACAACCATATCTCTTATAAAATCTGACATAAACATTATACCTATACATGCGGTCGTTGATAAATTCCGGGAGTTTAACAATTATATTGTGTTTTTGGGGGATAAACAACAGATACCTCTTGAAAAAAACAAGTTTATAGCTTATGAGTATGATTCTAGAGTTCATCTGCCTGTTAGTGTAATTGAGGAAGCAACACAATATAATTATCTTGGAAGCGTAAAATATTGTCCCAGAAGAGAAAAGTATAGGAATTTACAGATAGCATATGCCAGGAAAATGGATAAGAAGATAGAGTATGACTATATATCCATACTTGAAAAATTAAAAGTACTACCAGAACTAAAGGTACTGCATGAATTATAGGCTCTGCTATAAATTAAAATCAATGCCATGAAAGGAAGGTGCCATTTATGCCTATTATAAGTACCCTTCACAAAAATCTGCTTGATAGTGGAGAGAAATTTATTTTTGAAAAAGATAAAAGTGATTTAAGTACAATAATATCAAATATTACTTTCAATATATTGCGCGATTCTCCCGGACTGGTGGCTGATGTAGCCAATGGCCAGGTAGATGGACATGTGTTGGAAACAGCTATAATTAAAGATATTGATAAAAACAAATATCATTATGGGGTCTTCAGAGACGAATTGATAAAAAAAGTACTTGATTTTATGTTTGGCTATGGCGAATTACAGCAATATATAGAAGATGAAGATGTAACAGATATAGATGGTACAAGATATAATGAATTTGTAATTAAGCGAAATGGAATAAGAGAGAAGGTCTTTGTGAATTTTGGTAATGAGAAAATATTCGATACTTATTGTAAACTAATTGCAATAAGAAATGGTGGAATACTTAATGAAAATGACAGCCACTGCAGAGTAACCGATGAAAAAAGGCACCTTCGCATAAATGTTTCAGTAAAACCAAGGAATATTTCCGGGCCTGCCATAAGTATACGCAAGCACAGGCTTAAAAGCCTGGACTTAAATGACCTCATAAAACTTGGCATGATAAATGAAGAAATCAAAGAGTTAATCCTGAAATTAGCCATGTCGGATGCTACAGTTATTTTCTGCGGGAAAGGTGCTGCAGGAAAAACGACCCTTATGAGAGCGTTTGTAAATACTCTTCCGGAAATGGAGAGGATTTTGGTAGTAGAAGCTGATGCTGAGGTGTACCCTGATAAACCTTATTGTATTGAGCAGAGGGTGAAGAAAGAAAATGAGGGCGGGAGGCCGGTTACACTCCGGGATCTTGTAAAGGATGGACTTACCATGTCTCTGGATTCTTATTGTATTGGGGAAATAGTAGGCGATGAAGCTTGGGAGTTTATTAAGGCTTCATTTACAGGTCATAGGGGTATGGCTACAATTCACTCCGAAAGTGCTGAAGACACATTCTCCAGGCTGCTGATTCTAAGTAAGGGAGCTAATATACAGGAAAGTGAAAAGACTATAAAAGAAATGATGGCGAAAAGTATTGATGTTATATTTTATCTTAAATCTTTCAAAGTTATAGATGCCTTGGAGGTAGTAGATTATGACCATATAGAAGACAAATTTAAATACAACAGGTTGTTGGAATACAGGATTAAATATGAGGATTATAATGGAAATTTGGAGGGACAATTTATCAAGTGTTCCAATGTAGGTAAAAGGTTAAGCAATATTTTCGCCAGGAGGGGACTGGCTTGAGCTTTGGTATAAAAGTGTTATTTGTAATAAATTCTATGTCCCTGGCTTTTTTAACCGGATTTCTCTCTTTACAAATTGCCGGAAATATCAAATTTAAAAAAGCCATAAAAGAAAATATAAATAAGTTGAATAAGAATTATAATGAAAAAAGATTGCTGAGAGAATTAAGAAAATATACCGGCTTGAGTGTTGCAAGAGTTAGTGTGGTAGAAAAAATTGAGTTATATCTTATAGATAAATCAAATATAAAAAATTATATTCCATTTGTTAACTTTTATATATTACTGCTATGTTGTACTTTGATTTTCATTATAAGTTTTAGGTCTGTGTATAAAATAACACTATTCATTCCATCAACAGTAATACTTTGCTGTCTGGCTTCTCTTACTCCCGTATTCATACTTGATATAATGGGAAGATACAATTCTGAAAAAATACGTAAGAAGCTAGCTGGATTTATTTCTGTGTTAAATAGGTGGTGTGCTGTAAAGGAAGATATATTCCATGCATTTGAAAAGTCCATAGAATCAGGGGTTAGTGAACCTTTAAAGACTTATATAAGAGATATGATTGTTCAGGTAAACAGAGGGGTAGAGCCTATGGAAGCATTGTCTATATTGCAGATGAAGGTAGATAATCCTCAATTTAGAGATTTTATCATTAATATAAAGCAGAATGTTAAACACAGAGGCGATATCAGGAATTTATTAGAAAATATGGAAGAGCAATTTTATAAAATTGAGGAGGAATTTAACAGAAGAAAAATATCAACTTATAAAGACCGTATAGTAATTTATTGCATAATGGTTCTGGTTTTAATAATTGGATATGCATTTTTAAAACTTAATCCGGAGGTTGAGCAGTTTTATCTTGCAACATATCAGGGGAAAACTCTTTTAACAGTGTTCTGTATGCTTTATGCTTTGGGTTTTTATTTAACTTTGGGGATAACTAAATTTGATGTATAGCATAGGAGTAATATCAATGGATGTAATGACAATGATAAAAGAAATAATCATATTTTCAGAAAAACATAAATTATTTACTATTCTAATGCTCATTGTCAACTCTGTTTTAGGTATCTTAATTACATGGAAAATAGCTTTAATAACTAATAAAAGTATATATGAAGCTATGGGAAGGAGGATGATAGACAAGTCACTATATAAGAAGTGTGCATACATAATAACAAGATATGTTGAAGACTACGAAAGGAGGAGTGAAAAATCAGGTTTATTTATAAAAGCAAAAAACAGGGCTAAGAAGTTAGGATTCAAGGGTGAACATTCAACATCCAAATATCTGTTCGTGCGGTATGGAATTTCAATAATAATATTTATAGTTTCATTTATTATTAATTTCCCTTCTGCAAAGGAATCTATTAAAGCTTCCATTATTGTATTTATTACAAGTGAATTAATTATTAGAAGGAAAAGAGGAGAACTTAACAATTCACTTCAAAAATATGTTTATAAAATCTATAAATACTTACATAATCAGATTGCTTCAGGTATCAAGGTTACCGATGCAATAAAAAACCTGTATGAAGTTATAGATGATAAAGATTTGAAGGAAGTATTAATTCGAATGGCAGCAAGATATGAACTCACTACTGATATTGATGCGGCTTTAAATGAATTCATATCTGTATATGACTCCCAGGAGGCGGAAAGTTTCTGTATAGCAATTAAGCAGGGAATATTGACCGGGGATAATAGTGAACTTCTGGCAAGGCAGGAGGATATAATGTTTAAAAAATACTTCAACTATATACAATCTGAAACAGATAGCTGTAGAACAAGGAGCTTTATTGCCGCAATTGTCTTCACTGCAATTATTGTAGTTATGATACTTGTGCCAATATTTTTCGAAGCTTCCGGAGCATTGACAAAGATATTTATAAGCTGATATGAAAGTAGTATTAACTCAATATTGGCGAAAGAATATGACTTTTTACTTGCCATACATAAAACATTAACTATGATTTAGAAAAGAAATGGGGGAATCATTACTATGAAAAAATATGCAAGGATAATCAATAGTGTAATTTTTAGATGTAAAAATATAAACCAAAAACTATTGAATAATAGAAAAGGCTTTGGTATGAATGAAATATTGGGTATAGCGGCAGCTATTGTTATTGCTGCACTAATAGTGCTACCGGGCTTGAAAACATTTACAGGCGATATTATGGAAAAACTAACTACATGGTGGGATGGCGTACAGAGTGTATTCTTTTCCACGACTCCGTAGAAAATGAGAAGCAGCAATGGGAGGTAGTTATGCCATCTAAGGCCTTGATTTATGGAATTACTCTGGTAATGCTTGCGGCTGTACTTGTATTTATGGTTGAAATATTTCTGCCACTATCTGCAAAAAATGAATTTGATGGAATATGCAGAGGAACAATTATGCAAATGGAAGTAAGGGGTGGGCTGACCAACACCACGCGGGATAACCTTTTAAACGCATTGAGGGATAAAGGGTTTAGCAATTTGAAGGTACAGGGAACTGATAATGCCAGATATGGAGAAGAAATATTTCTTAAGGTGGAAGGGGATTACATATATAGCAGGTTAATAGGTTTATTCACCAGAAGATATATAGTAAAACATATAGTATATGATAGGGTGACCATAGCAAGAAAGGTTGTAAATTAATGGAGAAGGGTAGCAGTATATCAGATGTATTGATAGGAGCGGCAATAATTATTTTTATTATACTTCCCGTATTTTCAGCAGTTGTTGAAAGGTATATTCTTTTTGCCAAAGTACAAATTATAAAAGATGCTGTAGATATAACAAATATATCGGCTTATAATGCTTTAAAAACGGATAGCTTGGGGAAAACCACCGTAGACTTCCATAACGACAAGATTTCAGGCATATATAAAAAAATACTTGCAGGTAATATGAAACTGGATTTAGACCTTAACCCAACCGAAAGCTCTGTTGCAGATGATACTGTAATAATAAAATCAATTATAATTTATACTGAAAATATTCCAAATATCTGTCCATATGGGACAAGCATTTTAAGACCGGCAGTACATAGCTGTATAGTAGTACCGGTCAAGCCAACCATTTATTCACGAATTATCAGGAAAATTACAGGGAAAAATACTTTCAAACTGGAGGTTCATGTTGATTCTGACATTCCAATAAACAATTAGTTTTATGGGGGAATAGAGTCTAGTTTGAAAGGAATAGAGTCTAGTTTGAAAGGAATGGAGCCTAGTTTGAAAGGAATGGAGCTTAAATGAAAAGGGTAAACATCTTAATATTGACAATTATACTTGTTGTGATATTACTGATAATAGAGGTAATTATTGTAAGAAGTGCAGCAGAATATGAACCAAAGGTAAATGCAGTATTCGCAGCTGTGGATATATTGGCAGGCGAAATAATAAAAGATGAAATGCTTGAAAAAAGGGAGATAAGTATAAGTCTCGTTCACCAAAAGTCGTTTAAAACTAAAGATGAAATAATAGGTAAAAAAGCAAAGAATGATATGGAAAAGGGTGAAATGATACTGGCAGGCAGGATCTATACTGATGGTGAAATTGACGAAATTCAGGTCCTTGACAGTAAAAACAGATTATTTACAGTTGAATTTAAAGGAGATCAGGTTAATGGTTGGTGGTTGAAAGAAGGTCAATATGTTGATATTATATTTATACCCTCTGAAAGAATTCAAAAGGAAAGTGTTCATGGTATAGAAAATAATAATATTCAAAGGGTAATAAATGTAAGGGTAGCTGCAATAATAGATGATAAAGGCAAGTTGGTAAAAGGTATGGAAAATGCATCTACCCCCAAGTATATATCTTTTGAGGTTGATGACAGGCTGGATGAATTTCTTGCATATGCAAAGGGAAATGGAAGAATTGAGGTTTCCGTAATACCTGATATGGAAGGACTTCAAAATAAATAAAGGAGGTAGCAGTATGGCAGAAATAAAATATGATATTATTAAAAACCTGGGGACTATAGGTTATGGTTCCAAAGGGTGGAAAAAGGAAGTTAGCATCGTTAGCTGGAATGAAAGAAAGCCCAAGCTGGACATAAGAGATTGGGATGAAAACCATGAAAAAATGGGAAAAGGTATAACCCTTAGCAGAGAAGAGGCTCTTGAGTTAAAAGAAATATTGAACAACATGGATTTTGACGAAATTAATGATTAGGGAAAAAGCCTTCACCATAATAGGTGAGGGCATTTCCATCTTTCAATGTGTTGACGCTGAATGTGTATTTATGTCATAATTATAGTAAATAAACTACCGAGAAAGAATGTGGTTTTCTATGGATGACAGGGCCCTTCCCAAAGCATGGGAAAGCCTGATGAATTCAGCTGATTTTGTTCCTATAATCGTAAGAACGGTTGAACGCTTCCATGATACAAGTTGGGTCATGGAGCCTAACAGGCATGAGTTTTTTGAAATGGTGTATATAAAAAAAGGCAATGTTATTTTTGAGATTTCAGGTGAATCAGCAGAAATTGGCCCCAACGAAATGATAATAATAAAGCCGAAACAGGACCATAAATTCATTGTAAAATCCCACTCAGGATGTGAGTTTGTCGTATGTAATTTTAAATTTGAAAACAGGGTAAGAAATGATATTTCCGAGGTATCTTTGGAGGACTTTTTGAACTTTGTTAGAGACAGGGAAACAGGTGCATTTATAACATTAAAAGTAAGTGCAAAGAATGATATTATTATGCTTTTAGATAGGATTTTAAAAGAGAAACAGAGCGATGAACCAGGGACGGAATTTCTAAACTACCTGCTTGTTCTGGAACTTTTTGTGCTTATTTCGAGAGCTCTTAAAATGGAATGGGAAAACAGCATAAAAGGTAAAAGTACTAAGCTTAAAGAAGTTATTCAGGCTGCTGTCAGTTTTATAAACACAAATTATGAAAGAGACATTTCCCTAAGGGATATATCAAAGTATGTATTTTTGAGTCCAAGCTATTTTGCAAAGGCTTTTAAGGAAGAAACAGGGAAAAGCCCCATAAGTTATTTGATACAGGTAAGGCTTAACAGAGCAAAGGAGCTGCTTGCAGCCACTGAGCAAAAAGTTGGTGAAATTGCCTTGGCCGTAGGCTTCTCAAATCAACAGAGGTTTAATGAAATATTTAAAAAGTATACTGGCATGACCCCATTGCAATACAGAAAAACCTGGCACGGATGATTTTATTTCATAGGCATGAATCCACATAATTCCAGTAAAAGTCTTGTGCTGTCAGGTATACAAAAAGAAACGTTAATAATTTCTTAAAATAAAAAATAAATAACGGAAGGATTTCCTTAATTAATAATTTATAATTGATATTGAATTTATGATGAAATAATAACTATAACTATAAATTAGCATAAATTAGTATAAATTAATATAATTTTGTATAGCTATAAATCAGAGTAGTTGGGGAATAACTGCCTGATTCATGAGATTAAAAAGGAGGCTGATGCCGAATGGGAATGACAATGACACAGAAAATCCTGGCTGATCATGCAGGTCTTGATAATGTAGTACCGGGGCAGCTTATCAAGGCCAAGCTTGATATGATACTGGGAAATGATATTACAACACCTGTAGCAGTTACTGAATTCAGGAAAATAGGAGTTGATAGGGTTTTTGATGTAAACAAAATTGCAATAGTTCCTGACCATTTTACACCCAATAAAGATATTAAGTCTGCAGAGCAAGTAAAATTTATAAGAGAATTTTCAAAAGAGATGGGAATTGTTAATTTCTTTGAAGTGGGACAAATGGGTGTTGAGCATGCCCTGCTTCCTGAAAAAGGACTTGTGGTGTCCGGGGATGTTGTCATTGGGGCAGATTCCCATACATGCACATATGGTGCTCTGGGCGCTTTCTCAACAGGGGTTGGAAGCACTGATATGGCAGCAGGCATGGCTACAGGAGAAGCCTGGTTCAAAGTACCTGAAGCAATTAAATTTGTGCTGGAAGGGAAACCCGGTAAATGGGTAAGTGGTAAGGATATTATCCTGCATATAATAGGTATGATAGGCGTTGATGGAGCTTTGTACAAATCAATGGAGTTTATTGGAGACGGAATTCAGCACCTTACAATGGATGACCGCTTTACAATTGCCAATATGGCTATTGAGGCAGGAGCAAAAAATGGTATATTAATTGTAGATGAAAAGACTCTTGAATATGTAAGAGAACATTCTACCAAGCCTTACAAGGTTTATTCCGCTGATGATGATGCCGAATATTCCATGTCATACATCATTGACCTTGCATCGATAAAGCCAACAATAGCATTTCCGCATCTTCCGGAAAATACAAGAACAATAGATCAAGTGGGTAATATAAGAATAGATC
>DAOSDD010000143.1:0-11155 GCA_035362115.1 Clostridiales bacterium
ATCTGTGTCGTGAATTACGAATTTTTCCTTGCCTTAAACATAACAATCCGTAAGCCTTGTTCAAATTTCATACTCGGAAAATCGTATGCTGCCATATTTTGTATCATAGGAAGAAAATGCGCCTATTTTAAAAAATACTTTCTTGACACTAGTATCACTTATAATATATAATTTTGCTGATGCTTATAAAATGGAGGTGCAAATATGCTTAGAACTTATCAACCCAATAATAGAAAAAGAAAGAAAATACATGGCTTTAGGCAGAGAATGAAAACGAAACAGGGTAGAGATGTTTTAAAAAGGCGTAGATTAAAAGGTAGAAAAGTACTTTCTGCATAAGACCGCATAAAAGTGGTCTATTTTTTCTATTCAATTAAAATGCTTGTTTTAAGGGCTTTTAGATTATAGTAATTTTGATTATAATAATACGGTACTTAATAACAGGCGAGAGGATTGTATGAAAAAAACTGTTTCGATTAAGAGCAACCGCGATTTTGTCAGAGTGTATAAGAAAGGAAGATTTGTTGCTGGAAGATATATTGTTTTATATTTGTTGAATAATGTACTTGATATTAACAGATTAGGTATAACTGCCAGTAAAAAAACCGGCAAGAGTATAAAAAGGAACAGGATAAAGCGGCTTGTAAGAGAAAACTACAGACTTGGCGAGGATATGGTGAAATCAGGCTATGATTTAGTATTTGTCATAAGAAGTGTAAATGAAATGCCCGATTTTTACAGTATTAAGCGTGAAATGAATTACCTGATGAGAAGGCTGGGTATAATTGTTGAGGAAAATAAATAGCTTTTACAAGAATAATATTTTAAGTCAAATACTGAAGAATGTTTTAATTGGTGCAATAAGACTATATCAAAAGTACATTTCACCTTTGAAGCCTCCAAGTTGCAGGTTTTATCCAAGCTGTTCCCAATATGCTTTAGATGCCATAAAAAAATATGGCTCAATAAAAGGGACTTTTATGTCTGTTAGAAGGATTTTAAAATGCCACCCTTTTAATCCGGGAGGCTATGATCCTGTAAAATAAGTGAGTTACCATTGTGTAAATTAGAGAGGGAGAATCAGAAAATGGGTTTTTTAGATTTTATTGCTAAACCTCTGGGGCAGTTTTTGTATATAATTTATAATTCAGTAGCCTTTAAAAACTATGGTTTAGCTATTATTATATTTACCGTTGTTATTAAGCTAATCTTATTGCCCCTTACAATTAAGCAATACCGTTCAACTGCTAAAATGCAAGAAATACAGCCTATAATTCAGGATATTCAGAGACGGTATAAAAATGATAAGGAAAAAATGAATCAGGAGCTTATGAAGGTATATCAAGAACATAAGTATAATCCAGCAGGAGGATGTCTTCCCCTTCTTATTCAGATGCCTATTTTGTTATCTCTCTATTGGGTAATAAATCAACCTCTGAAATATATGCTTAATAAAACCCCTGAGCAAATTACAAGTCTCGTAAACTATGTAACTGAGCATGTTGGAAAGGTAGCTATGAGTTACTCCAAGGAAATAGGAGTTTTTAATTATTTTAATGCTCATATTTCGGAGCTTTCTAATGTAGGCGATTTATTGAAGCCTGAAGAGTTGATAAACTTAAACTTTCTCGGAATGAACCTTGGTATTATACCAAGTATTGATACAAAGCTCCTTTTTGGACCTGAGTCAGCTGTATATTTACCTCTTTTACTGATTCCCATATTATCTGTATTAACAACCTGGTTTTCAACAAAACTTATGACTCCGAAAGCTGAAGAGGGTTCTAAAAGTGATGCAGCTTCAAGTACCCAGGGAACTATGGCTTTAATTGGGCCCATGATGACATTATTATTCTCTTTTCAGTTACCTGCCGGTGTTGGTTTATATTGGATAGCAAGTAACTTATTTCAAATATTCCAGCAATTATATTTAAATAAATATGTGCTCAAAAAGAAGGAAGGTGCGGTAAAGTAAATGGATTATGTGGTTGAAAAAACAGGGAAGACGGTAGATGAGGCAGTTAGTCTGGCCCTTGAAGATCTAGGTGTGGATGATAAAAATGTAGAAGTGGAAGTTTTGGAAGAAGGCAATAAAGGAATATTTGGTATTATAGGTGCCAGAATGGCTAAAGTTAGAGTTACCAGGAAAGAATCATCCGCAGAAAAAGTAAGCAAATATTTACAGGAAATATTTGACAAAATGGGTGTAAATGTAAATATGACTGTGGAAGACAGTGATAATTCCATTTTTGTAAAAATAGAAGGAGAGGATAGTGGAATTATTATCGGACGTAGGGGAGAAACACTGGATGCTTTGCAGTATCTGGCAGGTTTGGCAGCAAATAATGGAAAAGAAGATTACAAAAGGGTTGTAATAGATATAGAAAATTATAGAAGAAAAAGGGAAGAAACCCTTGTAAAATTGTCAAACAAGCTGGCAGAAAGAGTTATTAGAAGCAGAAAAAGCATAACCCTTGAACCTATGTCACCATATGAAAGAAGAATAATACATTCCGCATTGCAGAATAATAAGTATATAAGGACTTTCAGTGTAGGTGATGAACCGAACAGAAAGGTAGTTATAACACTAAAGTAACATCGATTAATAGTGATTTGAAATTAATTATACTGGAGCAGCAAGGAGTTATTATAATTTATTGATGTATGATAATGATACAATAGCAGCAATTTCTACCCCATATGGTACGGGTGGTATAGGAATCATAAGAGTGAGCGGAGATAAAGCTTTTGAAATAGTAGGAAAAATTTTTAAAGGCAAAAAGGATGTAGGACAGTTTAAATCCCATACTATTAACTATGGAAAAATAAAGGACCCCCTGGATGATTCAATAATAGACGAGGTTCTCTTGACTAAAATGGATAAGCCAATTACATTTACCAGGGAAAACGTAGTTGAAATCAACTGCCATAGTGGCATTACCATATTAAAAAAGATCCTTGAGTTGTTGATCAGGGAAGGGGCAAGACCTGCTGAACCTGGCGAATTCACAAAAAGAGCTTTTTTGAATGGAAGGATAGATCTTGCTCAAGCAGAAGCTGTTATTGATATTATTAACGCCAGAACTTTGAAAAGTTCAAAAGTTGCATTGCAGCAGCTGGAGGGTAAACTGTCCGAAAAAATCAAAAACACAAGAAATAATCTTGTTGAGCTTATTGCAAAAATAGAAGTAACCCTGGATTACCCTGAGGAAGATGTGGATAAAATCACGGAGCAGGAAGTCTATAATAGTCTGATTGAAATTAGAAGGAAGCTCATGGACCTGCTTTCGAGTTTTAAAAAAGGCAGGATAATAAGGGATGGAATTAGTGCTGTAATAGTTGGAAGGCCAAATGTTGGGAAATCATCCCTGCTTAATGAGCTAACAGGGCAAAACAGAGCAATTGTAACAGAAGTACCAGGAACAACGAGAGATATTATTGAGGAGTATATAAATATTAGCGGGATACCTGTTAAATTGCTGGATACCGCAGGTATAAGAGAAACAGGGGATATTGTGGAAAAAATAGGAGTTGATCTGACTAAAAAGGCAATAGAAGCAGCAGACCTTGTAATTATGATGATAGATGCCGCTGAGGGGTTTACTGAAGAAGACGAAAAAATACTAAAAATTCTACAAGGTAAAAAGATAATAATATTAACTAATAAAATAGATCTTAAAAATGATGTATCCCATATCCCGGAAACAGATGGTATTAGTATTATTAAAACTTCAATGACGAAAGGCATAGGAATTGATCAGTTAGAAAATGAAATAACAAGGCTTTTCTTAAGTGGCAATATTTTTATTGAAAATGAGGGTTTGGTTACAAATCTCAGGCATGCAAATCTTATTGAAAAAGCTATAAAAAGTGTAGATAATGGCATTTCAGCATATAATGATGGAATGCCATTAGACTGTATGACCGTTGATATAAGAAATGCTGTTCATGAATTGGGAGAAATAACCGGGGAATCTATAAATGAAGATATTATAAATGAAATATTCAGCAGATTTTGTATAGGGAAGTAACAGGTGTTTCCCCTTATCACTGGAAAGGAAGATTATATATGGAGTATCTTGCAGGTGAATATGATGTAGCAGTTGTTGGAGCCGGACATGCAGGATGCGAGGCTGCCCTGGCCGCTGCCAGGCTTGGATGTAAAACAGTTATATTTGCTACAAATCTTGATAGTATAGCCAACATGCCCTGCAACCCCAATATAGGAGGTACGGGAAAAGGCCATCTAGTCAGAGAGATAGACGCTTTGGGCGGTGAAATGGCAAAAGCTGCAGATAAAGCACTTATACAATTAAAAATACTAAATAGCGCAAAAGGACCTGCTGTTTATTCTCTGCGTGCTCAAATTGACAGAAGAAAATACCAGATAATAATGAAAGATACTCTGGAAATGCAGGAAAATCTTGATATTAAGCAGGCAGAGATAGTAGATATTATTGTGGATAATGTGGATAACGAAGAAGGGAAAAAGAAAGTAACTGCTGTAAAAACCCACACGGGTGCAAAATATTTGTGTAAAACCTTAATACTTGCAACAGGCACATATCTAAAGGGAAAAATAATTATTGGTGATGTTAGTTTCAACAGCGGCCCGGATGGACTTTTCCCGGCGAACAAGCTCTCTGATAGTTTAAGAGAAAATGGTGTGGAGCTATTTCGTTTTAAAACAGGTACTCCTGCAAGAATAAACAGACGCAGTATTGATTTTTCAAAAATGACTGAGCAGCCTGGGGACGATCGTATTATACCTTTTTCATTTGAAACAGAAAGTATAGAAAGACAGCAGGTATCATGCTGGCTGACTTATACAAACAGTGAAACGAAAAAAATAATTAAGGATAACCTCCATAGATCCCCATTATACAGCGGAGTAATTGAGGGAATTGGAACAAGGTATTGTCCTTCATTGGAGGATAAAATTGTAAGGTTTGCAGAAAAGGAAGCGCATCAGGTTTTTGTAGAACCAATGGGCCTGGAAACGCAGGAAATGTATCTTCAGGGTATGTCTAGCAGTTTACCGGAGGATGTTCAGATTGAAATGATAAAAACAGTACCAGGCCTTGAAAATGTATCAATAATGAGAATTGGATATGCTATAGAGTATGACTGTGTAAACCCTGCACAGCTTGATCTTTCACTTGAATTAAAAGATGTAGGCGGTTTGTTTTGTGCGGGACAGATCAATGGAAGCTCAGGTTATGAAGAAGCTGCGGCACAGGGGATTATTGCCGGAATTAATGCAGCACAAAAAGCTAAAGGAAAAGCTCCACTTATTCTTGATAGATCAGAGGCCTATATCGGTGTTCTTATTGATGATCTGGTTACGAAAGGAACAAGGGAACCATATAGAATTATGACTTCACGGGCGGAATACAGATTGCTTTTAAGGCAGGACAATGCTGATTTGAGGCTTACTTCAAAAGGTTATGAAATAGGCTTGATAAGTAAGGAAAGATACGATAAATTTTTAAGAAAAAAAGAGCAAATAGAAGAAGAAATTTCAAGGCTTAAAAATACCACAGTACCACCAGATGAAAAAGTTAACAGTTTTTTGACGGACAGAGACAGTACACTACTAAAAAGTGGTGCAAAACTTTCCGATTTACTTAAACGACCGGAAATTACCTATGAAGATTTAGCTGAGATTGACCCTGACAGGCCGGAATTAAATTATGCAGTAAGGGAAGAGGTAGCTATATCTGTAAAGTATGAAGGTTATATAAAAAGGCAGCTGCAGCAGGTAGAGCAGTTTAAGAAACTGGAAAACAGAAAAATTCCTGAAGATATTGATTATGAAAAGATAAAGAACCTTAGAATTGAAGCAAAACAAAAACTTGGGAAAATACGTCCATTATCAATAGGACAAGCATCAAGAATTGCTGGTGTTTCTCCCTCTGATATCTCCATGCTTCTAATCTATCTCGAACAGATTAAAAGGGGCGGAGGCAGTCCTAGTAACCAGTAGATAAAGAAATATGGAGGTAGACTTATGACTAATTCAGGGTATTCTGAAGAATTGCGTGGATTACTAACCGATGGAGCAGGAGAATTTGGGGTAGAATTGAATTCTGCTCAAATAGATAAATTTTTTAAATATATGGAATTGCTGAAAACATGGAATGGAAAAATAAATTTGACTTCCATAGAAGACGATAGAGATATTATTTTAAAGCATTTTATCGATTCTATTAGTATTGTGCCCACTACAAATAAGAGCATTAATATTAATATGAGATCAATGACGAATACATCAGAAGGGTATTACCCGCAAGTTATAGACATAGGTACAGGAGCAGGGTTTCCGGGTATACCTCTGAAAATAATATCCCAGGAGATTAATATAACTTTACTTGATTCCATTGATAAAAAAGTTAAATTTCTTGAGGAATGTATAGCTTATCTTGATTTAAGCAAGATAAGGGCTTTTCATGGGAGAGCGGAGGATTATGCCCATAAAGCCGGGCATAGGGAATTTTATGATATAGCTGTGGCAAGGGCTGTAGCAAATTTACCTGTGCTTCTTGAATATTGCCTTCCTTTTGTTAAAGAGGGCGGTGTTTTTATAGCAATGAAAGGTAGAAATATTGATGAGATTTCTGATTCAAATAAGGCATTAGATATACTTGGAGGGAAGATAGAGGAAATCAGGGAAATAAATTTACCCTTTACAGATAACATGAGAAATATAATTATTATAAGAAAGTTTCGACAAACTCCGACAAAATATCCTAGAAAAGCAGGAAAACCTTCGAAGATACCGTTGATATAACCTGTAAAATGCAGTAATATAGCATATTATAAGGAACGATTCTTAAATTAAAAAAAAGGGATAAAAAAGCAATGCGGCGAATATGTTCTTGAGAGCTTAAAATTTTATTGTAATTTAATCGAATATACAAAGGATGGTGCCGCAATGCTTGAGAATAGGATTCAAACTTTAGACCCCGCAGGGGGTAATACTATTGAAAATATTATTTATATTAATATAAATAATATTAGACCAAACCCATATCAGCCTAGAAAACATTTCAACAAATCATCTCTTGAGGAGCTTTGTGAATCCATAAAACAATATGGAGTTCTTCAACCCATTAACGTAAGAAAAATAGGCACCAGCCACTATGAACTGGTAGCTGGGGAAAGAAGGCTGAGAGCATCTGCTATGGCAGGGTTGGATAAAATACCTGCTATTGTTGTTAATGTAGATGACAATGACTCTGCAATACTAGCGCTTATTGAGAACCTTCAAAGGGAAGACCTTAATTACCTGGAAGAAGCGGAGGGTTATAATAATCTTATTGTCGAGCATAATCTAACACAGGAGGAACTGGCATTAAGAATAGGTAAAAGTCAGTCTACAATAGCAAATAAAATAAGGCTCTTGAAGTTATCTCCTCTTATCAAAAAAATTCTTATTGATAACAATCTTACGGAAAGACATGCAAGAGCTTTGCTAAAACTGCATGATGAACAACTGCAGCTTAAAGTATTAAGGTATGTATGTGAAAAAGGATTGAATGTAAAGAGAACAGAGGAGCTTGTTGAAAAGGTAATTGAAAGGTATTCCAGTAGAATAACTACAAAAAATAGCGGGAAGAGAACGAACAAAGCAATTAAAGATATAAGAATATTTGTTAATACAATTAAGCATGCAGTTGACATAATGAAAAAATCCGGACTTAATGCGAAGGCAGCCCAATTTGACCGGGGAGAGTACTTTGAATTTGTTGTTAGAGTTCCAAAAAATTAAGCGATAAATTGAGTGTACTTTATATAATGTTTGATAGCAGGTTATTTCTTGTATGAAATATTTACCGGAGATGACCTGCTATTTTATTTTAAGCAATTATAAGCAATTAAAAGTAGACAGTACATAAAAACTTTATTAAAATAGATATTGGTGTATATAATGCATAAAAAATGCATTATATAAATTTTGTGGTCCGTAATAGATTATTTTTAGGGTTAGTGGACCACAACATTAAGGAAGCAGATTTGTAACGCTTGAATAAGAACTATAAAAACGAGATGTTACAAACTGCTAGTGCGCCTATGTTGCCTTAGTGAATACGCGAAAATCCAATTTGTTACTTGTAGAATCATTTTTGCGTTATATATAGATTGGAGTTAATATATATAAATAAAGGACAAAATATATGTTATAAACACCTGGTATTTGATTGAAGAAAAGGAGTATATTTTAAATGACAAATGGTGAAGAACGAATAGAACAAAACATAATACCTGTTGATATTGAATCGGAAATGAAAAAGTGCTTTATTGACTATGCTATGAGCGTTATTGCTGACAGAGCACTTCCCGATGTTAGAGATGGTCTAAAGCCTGTTCACAGAAGAATATTATACTCTATGTATTTATTAGGTTTTACACCGGATAAGCCTCATAGAAAATGTGCATCCACAGTTGGAGAAGTGCTTGGAAAATTTCATCCACATGGAGATGCCGCAGTTTATGATAGTATGGTAAGGATGGCTCAGGACTTTTCACTCAGGTATACCCTTGTTGATGGTCATGGTAATTTTGGCTCAAGGGATGGAGATGCTCCTGCAGCAATGAGGTATACAGAAGCAAGACTTTCAAAAATTGCCATGGAGATGCTTCGTGATATAAACAAGGATACTGTAGACTTCAAGCCTAACTTTGACGAGCATGAAATGGAGCCTGTTGTGCTGCCATCTAAATTTCCCAATTTGCTTGTGAATGGTTCCTCCGGTATTGCAGTAGGAATGGCTACAAACATACCTCCCCATAATTTAGGTGAAGTAATAGATGGACTTATACAAGTTATAGATAACCCGGATATTACTATAGATGAACTGATTAAAACCATAAAAGGACCTGATTTCCCTACAGCCGGTATTATCATTGGAAGGCAGGGTATCAGAGATGCATATAGGACAGGCAAGGGCCGCATTGTTGTCCGGGCGGCAACAAATATTGAGCAGATGAGTGGTTCAAAGCAGCGCATTATTGTCTCTGAATTGCCATATCAGGTAAATAAGGCAAGATTGATTGAAAAAATTGCGGAACTTGTAAAAGATAAAAAAATAGAAGGAATATCTGATTTAAGAGATGAATCAGATAGAAACGACCCTGTAAGGATTGTTATTGAGCTTAAAAGAGAAGCAAATGCAAATGTTGTATTGAATCAGCTATATAAGAATACTCAGATGCAGGATACATTCAGTGCTAACATGCTTGCTCTGGTTCAAACCCCGGAAGGGAAATATGAGCCTAAAGTTCTTAACTTAAAAGAAACCCTGACTTATTATATTGCTCATCAAAAGGATGTAATAAGGCGCAGAACTGCTTTTGATCTTGAAAAAGCCGAAGCTGCCGCTCATATTTTAGAAGGATTAAGAATAGCAATTGACAATCTTGACGAAGTAATCCACATTATCAGAACATCAAAAAATGAAGCATCAGCCAAGGTAAGACTTATGGAAGCATTTAACCTAAGCGACAGGCAAGCTCAGGCAATTGTTGATATGAGGCTTGGAAGGCTTACTGCTCTTGAAAGGGAGAAGCTTGAAGCGCAATATAATGAACTTTTGGAAAAAATAAAATACTACAGAGATATTCTGGCCAATGAGTCCATGGTTTTTAGTATAATAAAAGAAGAGCTTACCGAGGTTAAGACAAAATACGCCGATGAAAGACGTACTTCCATTAATATAGATGAAGGAGAAATTGACGAAGAAGACCTGATAGACCAGGAAGAAGTGGCTATTACTCTTACTCACTTTGGATATATTAAAAGACTGCCTGCAGATACTTACAGAAGTCAAAAGCGGGGAGGCAGGGGTGTACATGGAATAACCACAAGAGAAGAGGATTTTGTTGAGGACTTTTTCATTACGTCCACCCATGATTATATTTTATTTTTTACAAACATGGGTAAAGTATACAGAATGAAAGCATATCAGATACCTGAAGCCGGACGTCAGGCTAGAGGAATGGCTATAGTAAACCTTCTGGAAATAAGCCAGGACGAAAAAATTACTGCAGTAATACCGGTATCAGAATATCGGGAGGGGCTATACCTTACTATGGCTACAAAACAAGGATTGGTAAAGAAAACAAATCTGATGGAATATGACAATATAAGGAGAGGCGGCCTTGCAGCTGTAAGTTTGAGAGAACAGGATGAGCTTATAGAAGTTAAGTTAACTGATGGTCAGTGTGATATTATTCTGGTTACTTATAAAGGTATATCCATAAGATTTAATGAATCGAATGTGCGTCCCACCGGAAGAGTTTCTCAAGGTGTTAAAGGTATTGCTCTTGATGAAGATGATTATGTTATTGGTATGGGAGTATCAATGGAAGATGCATATATGCTCATTGTTACAGAAAATGGATATGGCAAAAGAACGTTGCTGGATGAGTATAGAGCTCAGATAAGAGGCGGTAAAGGAGTTATAACCTACAAAATTACCGAGAAAACCGGCAACATTGCAGGTATGCGTATTGTTAATGAAGATGATGATATTATGCTTATTAATAAAGATGGTACTATTATACGTATAAATGTAAGTGAAATTAGTGTTTTGGGAAGATCTACTCAAGGAGTTACTCTAATGAGAATTGATGAAGATAGTAGAGTAGTAGGCCTAGCGAGGGTTGAAGGGAGTTATGAAGACGAGAGCAGGAATGGATTTGATGATGAAGATGATGATGAATATGATAATAGAGATGGTGATGGATACAGCAATGGAGACGATGATGTAAATGGAGAAGGAGATTAATTGATTATAAAATTGATTTAGCAAGAATATAATAGTATTTATGAGGTAAATTAAATATATATTAAAAAAACATGTTATCCTCAGGTTGATAATGCACCTGTCAAGGTGCTATATTATAAAAGCTGCTTGCACACGCAGCTTTTGATTTTCAACCTGATTGCTGGTTAATGCCGGTTGGTGGTTGAAGCACAAAAATAGTTTGAAAAAACTAAAAAAAAAGTGTTGACAAAAAATATTCTACATGATAATATGTATAAGCTGCTCGTGAGGACAACATAAAAAGAAACAATATAATAGAGCAGATAAACATTATGGACATTGAAAAGTGAACAGTGTAAAAACAAAGAACTCGTCAATAAACACCT
>DAOSDD010000144.1:0-11097 GCA_035362115.1 Clostridiales bacterium
AGTGCCATATCAGCTATTCGACTCGCTTCTGCAAATGCCATGTCCAAATAAGCCTGATCAGCATTACTTGATGCCCGATTTCCCGCCCACACCCTTATTACAGGGGCTTTTAGTTCAATGGCAGTTTCCAGCACTCTTTCAAAAGGCAGCTTCTTTTCTTCTTCACAACCTAAATAATAATATGAACCATATGCTGCAACACTTAAACCAGCATCTTGTGTCATTTGGGCTACTTCCTCTGCCTTTTTAGTATCGCCATGGGGAACATGAATATCACCGCCCCATTCAATACCATCCAGAGCTGCTTCAGAAACCAGCTTAATTATGTCCCCAGGAGAAAGCTTTCTAAAAGTAACTGAAACTAATCCTGTTTTTACCATAGTTATCCTCCTTCTACTCATTCTAATTATAATATCACAAATCGCTAATTACTGATTTAATATATGCAATATCCTGTTTTGCATACCATTCTCTGTCACCGCCTCTTGGTGCTTCGATACATACAGGGCCCTTATAACCAGTTGTTTTAAGAAGCTTTATATATTCTCTATGGTTGATCTCTCCTTCTCCCAATCCTGTAGGGAACCTGCTTCCGTCTCTAAGTCCTACAGAATTTTTTAGATGTACGTAATAAAGCTTGTCGCCAACCTGATTAATAGCTTCTTTCAAAGACGGTATATTCTTGAAATATACTGTGTTGCCGTAATCCAGGTTAACTCCTACAGCCGGGCTTCCAATCATATCAACCAGTTTCCTTGCAGCAGCAGGCAGATCATGTACGTAGTTCATATGAGCTTCAAATGCAAATCTGAAACCTAATTCTTCTGCAAGTTTGCCAAGCACTTTAAATCCTTCTGCAGCCCATTTCCACTGTTCTTCTGCAGCTGCAAAAGAACCATGTTTATCGTATTCGCTATAGGGTATACTTTTATCAGAGTTAAATAATCCCCCTGCCATTGTATTGCATACAGATAAGTTAAACCGGCGGGAAGCAAGCTTAAAGAAATTTGTCATTTCTTCAATTTCGACTTCTCTTTTATTAGAATCAGGATCTGATAAATTAGCACCAGGGCCTCCAAAAATAACTGCTTTTAATCCTGTTTTTCTTACTCCCTTTTCTATAGAATCAAGATATTCCTCTACACTTTCATTAACTCCAGAACGTTTTCTTCTGAATTCAACACCATCAAAGCCCCAGGCAACAGCCTTCTGACATATTTCTTCAACAGTCTGTCCCTGTTCACAATAGTTTACGTGCATAATTATATCCCATGACATAAGGTTAATCCCCTTTCATACAAAAGTTTTTGTTCTATATATATTTTATCACAATTGTTCTGACATGAAAACGTGCATTCCTGTAATCGGGTATGCAAAAAGTATAATGCATATCCTCAATCTTTAATTCTTAATAAATATCTGTTATTCTCTCTACAACCCTTTCAACTGTATATGCATCCACCAGGCTGGATCCTTTTGAACGTTCTCTGGATGCATTCTGCGCATTCTCCATACGTTTGTAACGACATTGATATACAATGGGACTGCCAAAGCTGAAGGTTTTCATCTCATCAATCCTTGCTGCTGCCCTTAAAACACCCTCATAAATATCTTGAGCAGCTCGCAGCGGGTGTTTACTTATAGCTCCATTTCTTGCCAATCCTGTTTTTGTATACACTGTCTCTGCCCAGGGCAGTACTTTGTTTGCTTCTTGAGTTCCTTTATAGTCACTGGATACAAAGATTACAGGGACATCTGCCAGCTCATTTGCCAGAGCTGCATCTATAGCAATTTCCCCAACCTCTTCACCATTAATTTTTATCCACTGGTAATTTGTAGAGTTAAATGTATGGCATAGAATCCCATTTTCAGTATTATCCATGGGATGATATCCTATAAGCAACGCACCTGTAAAGCTGCTATCCATACCGGGCCAACGAGTTGCAAAACCAGTACCTAATACAATCTGACACCTTTCATCCAGTTTATCATATGGAAGATTAAGACTTCCTCCATGATTATCCCATACATAGACTTCTGTAGCACCTGATTCAAAAAGAGCTTTAACAGCAGCATTTACTTCCCGTACGGCTTGCTGACATGCAAAATCATAATTTGTATTAGCTCTGCTCAATGGCTGATTCTGCTCTCCTACAACACATGCAACACCTTCCAGGTCAACACCTATCATGAATTTCATAATACTTATCACCCTCCTGCTTTTTCGATAACTTCAATAATTCAGAGTTATCTCACTTGTGGCTCACTCAATATTATAGCACTTAATATGCTGTAGTGGAAATAAAAAAACGTACAGAATTTTGTATTATCAAAATATCTGTACGTTTTTTGGTGATCCATCCGCGACTCGAACGCGGGACACCTTGATTAAAAGTCAAGTGCTCTGCCAACTGAGCTAATGGACCATATACTGGCTGGGATGGCAGGATTTGAACCTACGAACTGCCAGAGTCAAAGTCTGGTGCCTTACCACTTGGCTACATCCCATCGTTTAGCTGCGAATTCTATTGTAAAGGACAATATATGATTTGTCAAGAGAAAATTTTTTTAATTTTTTAATTTTTACGTAATTACTTTATTATAGTCATAGTTTTTATAGTCTTTGCCAAAAGCCCCTTTATTAATTCATAGATTCATATGTAGTTTTTTCAAGTATTATGGTAACAGGAATAAAACCCTATATTCCACCGCTGCTGGTCCAAACTAGTCTCCTGCAAAAGCAGTGAAAAGAACCATTTTCAAAATGGCTTCACTGCTTGCAATGTAGTCCAATATACTAAGGTTATTTGTATATCAATAACTATCTAAGCATCTAATGTCGTGCTTAGCACTTACTTAGCTCATGCCAACGCTTTTTCTGAATCAATTGACTTTACCATGCTTAAATATATTTTGTCTCCCAAGGTTAATTTCCCTCTTACAGTATAACCATGCTTCTTATATAACGAAATTGCTCTCTTATTTTCCGGCTTAACTATTAGAGACATCTTGTCAAAACCATAAGTTGCAGATTTTATTTTAGCAACCTTAAGTAGCCCATCTGCTATACCATGTCCTCTGTATTTGGGATATACAGCAACAGAATCTACATAATATTCATCAGGCTTTGCTTCTTTGGTCTTAATCATAGGTATTACTTTCTCTTTGAAATCTAATTGACTAGACCTATAAATATCAGGTAGTTCCTCTATAATAGGCTTGTTAAGTCTCGGAGTAAAATCCCAAGGGAACGATAAAATAAGACCTGCTATACCGTTTTTACCTTCAGCCACATCTATATATTGATAACTCAAAGAATTTTTAGGCTGTTTAAAGAAATTTTCGATCACTCCCATTACTTCAGATTTATTGCTGCTTCCCGCCAGCACATATGCGCTTTCCTGCCACGCCATGCATATCAGTTCTGCCGCCTCATAAGCATCATCAATTTTCGCTCTGCGGATAATCATATATATCATTCCTCCATAAGTAAATAATTATTATAGGTATACTTTATAGAAAACTATAACAGCATACCAAATTAGTACCATAATAATGCCATAATGATATTATTAAGATACATTTATGTTTAAAAAAATGTATCTACTTTTAAACTAAAATAATAGACAATTTTCCACGAACCTTTATTTAGAAAATATAATTGTTTCTATTCCGTATAAGTATTAGTAAAGTAGAGTTTTTTTTGCACAATTACATTATACCACAAAAGAGAACATTATCAAAATAGGAGAACCCTTTCAAACTTTCAATGTACACATAGAAATAATTGATAAGCTCAATTGTTTATTTTTCTATTTTGAAGTAAGCTTATTAAGTATTTTATAAATTTTCTAAATATATTACCAATATAATTTGCTATCTCCATATGCACTCTTATGTATATTGCGAATAAAACTAAAGCTATTGCTAGACCTACTAAACCTAAATATTTTAACATGATATCATCCTCCTATAGCAAGTTTTAATAAATTAAATCACATTAATTAACTTATATGACTAGGATGCTATTAGGTTATATGGAATTATTATATATCTGATATTATATATTATATTTCCATTACTTTCAAGTTATATCATATCGAAATTACTGCTATATCGTAGTGTAGCGTAATTGCTGTCTTTGAACGATTTATAGTAATGTTATTGATACTCTTTTTTTTTCCTATAACTCTGTAAAAACATTGGAGCTTTTCAGCTAATATCGTAAGCGGGCTGATCCGGTCGTTTTGGAGAAAAAGTCTCAATTACTTCCGTTTTCTCAATATTTCATTGTTTATTGCTAGATTTATTACGCCTCACTTTAATCTCTATTACTATTAATGTAATCAAAGGAATGATAACATAAAAAGGAAGTACATAGTACTTATAAATTTCAGATGCCCAGTCAAACATTTCCATAGTACTTGAATATACGAAGGTTGCCATACATACCATCAAAAGTCCTATTGGAGCTGCAAGCTGATTATAATGACTAAAGTTTAGTATTTTAGCAAAGCCTTTACTCGCTATATAAAGACTAACACTCGCCTTTACAAATTCTGCGAAAAAAAATATTGTACCCGAAAGTGCTTCTATCCTTCCAAAGTAATCACCTATAGTTATTATGCTTGCAGAAGAATAAGAAGGGAAAAATATGATGGTAAAATTTTGCAAACCTAGGACTAAAATATTTCTAACGCTTACTGTTATTAAAACACCACCAGTTATCAGCATACTAATAATATACGCTTTGAGGGTTTTATCTTTAGCCTTTAATGAATTAAAAACCATTGTAAACAATACAGGCTCTGCAAATGGAAAGGCAAATAAAGATGCCGTACCATTCAAAACCGGGCTTATACCATCGTACAACACAGGCCTTATATTATCTAGATCCATATCTGGTATTGATAAAAAAGTTAAACCTATAACTATAAATAAAAACAGTGGAAGAAAAAATGCTGCCCAACGCCCCAATACCTCAATACCGCTCTTTACAGCCCATATACATAAAATTACCATTATTATTAAAACAGGAAACTGAGGCGTTTCCTGCAAAGATACTACTTGTATAAACTCTGAAAAATTTCTGAGTACCAAAGAACCAAGGTGAAACGCAAACCATATATAAAAGCACGATATTACTTTACCAATCACTTTACCGAAAGCTTTCTGCTGTATATCAAATAAATCATCCCCGGGGAAAATCCTAAGAAGTCTTGTATGAACAAAAATCATGGGCAATCCAAGAAGTCCTGCAAATAAAATTGCGATCCAAATATCCTTTCCGGCCTCTTTTCCGGGGCTCAATATTATAGCGGCACCTATCATAAAAATTGTCAACAGACTTATGCTCTGTCTGGTTGTTATAATTTCCTTATTCATCTTTCGCCTGCTTCCACTTGTTAATAAAAGTATTTATTAATTGGCTTTATTGATTATATTTATAGTTTATATTTATTGTTTACTTTTATAATTTGAAAATTGCTGTAACTGCTTTTCTTATTAACATAGCAGGACTGGGTATCTTGACATCCATTGAAACTAACAGGTTTATACAATATGCAATAGATATCATTGCTAAATATGACCAGAATATTTTACGCTGCTTTGCATTATAAATCGGGATCAAGTCAGTGAATATATAATAGGCACATACAAATGAGAATATTACAATTTTCATACGCTATTCTCCTTTTTTATTCTCCAATTTTAATTGGTCTTGATATTTGTCCAGAGCCTCTGATATCTATTGATGCTTTTACATCCACATCCAGGTCTTTAAAAAGATTATCCCAATCTTGCGCTATGCTTTTCCACAAAGCAGGCATTTTTCTTTTAATCTCGTTTCCAAATCCGAATATGTCAACCTCATATTGTTCCTGAACCTTGTGTATTGTATCTTTGATGTTTTTCTCCAGGGCTTTTTCAGCTTCTCTTTTTAGTATGCTTATGCTTTCCTTGTCAATATAACTTTTAACAGGACCATGCTCATCAACAATAGCATTTGTTTTTATATTAACATTTATTGAAGTTTTGCCACTAGAGTAAACCGGTGTTATTTTAGTTTTACTCTCAAATATCTCCAATGATATACTGCTATGTGAAGCTTCATTCGACTCTATCTCAGGAAGCACACCTTTTTTTACCTGATTTTTTACAAAAAGAATGTGCTTGGTATCTTCTTTGTCAAGAAATCCAACAAACTTATCTTTTTTAATCAATGCCGCTCCTGATAATGCTATGTCTTTTATACCTGCATTCATATCAAAGCCAACAGCGGGAAGAACTGCCGACTCATTTTCTGTGGATAATGAGTTGATTAGCTCATAAACTTTTGTAGTTGGCGCCTTAGATAGGCTTATCTGAGACTTTACCATTTTATCTATTTCAAGTCCCTGTATTTTTGTTGATTCATTCTTGGTAATAAATAATTCCTTGGCTGTTTTCTCTTTTGAAATCATCACATTAAGCTCCAGCCTTGGTTCTGTGTCCCTGATAATCAAGTCAAGTATTTGAATTATTCCTTCTATTGCTACATCCTGGCTTATGACTGCAACTTTTGCATGGCTAAAATACAATTTTCTTCCAGAAATAATTACTATATTTCTTATTGCATCAAGAATTGTCGCTCCCTCTGCTGAAAAGGTTTTTGAGGCGAATGTAGCTTCCTTATCTCCTGATTTTATATCAACTGTTTCAGCAGTTATCAAATATCTGCCGTCTGGGCTTTTGTCTACTGCAAAACCCGATACCATATATAGCTGGTCGATTTCCCTATAGTTCCAGCAACCTGTTAATGATATCGAAAGCATGACAGCCATAATGCATTTTAGTATAATACTATTTTTTTTCATAAACTCATGTCCCCGGCTTTTTCCTTATTATATTTTTGGCAGCAATAAACTTGGGCCTATATTCCATGTACCACCATGGGGCTCTTATAGCAGTGTCCTTAAGATCCTGAGGATTCAATGATGTCAAATTGGACATATAGGGTACCCCGAAGGAACGTATTTCAAACAAGTGTATCAACAATCCTATTATGCCGAAAATGTAACCGTATAATCCGAAAATAGAGGCGAGAAATAAAAAAATTAATCTTAGTAAAAAAACTGCTCCTTTCAACTTTGCTATCACAAGGCTTGTTATGCCAGAAAAGCCAATCACAATAATCATTGGAGCACTTATAAATCTGGCCTGAACTGCTGCTTGCCCTATAACCAAAGCTCCTACAATACTCAAGGACTGCCCTATGAATGTGGGCATACGCGCTCCCGCTTCCCTCAATATTTCAAAAACAATCAACATTGCTAATGCTTCAATAACCGTTGGAAAGGGCATGCCATGTCTTGCAGCTGATATACTCATAAGAAGGTTGGTAGGTATCATCTCCTGGTGGAAAGTTACTAATGCCAGGTAAATAGCAGGTATACTTATAGTTAATAATAAACTTATGTTTCTGAGGAACCTTCCGATTGATGCAGTATAGTAGTTGACATAGTAGTCTTCATTTGATTGCAAAAATTCCATGAATAAAAAAGGTATTGTTAACGCCGAAGGAGTACCATCAAGAACAAGGGCTATGCGGCCTTCCAGCAGCTTAGCTGCTACAATATCCGGCCGTTCAGTACTACCTATGGTTTTAAACATTGAAAGAGGTGCATCTGCTATAAACTCCTGGATATAACCTGTATCTAAAACCCCATCAATTTCAATGTCATCCAGCCTCTTGTTAAACTCTTTCAGAATCTCTTCATTTGCTATTCCATCAATATAACAAATACATGCCTTGGTTCGAGACCTTACACCAAAGGTCTTAAACCTAAATTTTAAATCCGGAGTCTTTAATTTTCTCCTAATCATGGTAAGGTTTATCATCAAAGACTCCGTAAACCCTTCTCGTGGTCCCCGTAGAACCCTTTCAGTTTCCGGTTCAGTAATTTGACGGTTCTGCCAACCCTTGGTGCTTATTATTAATGCTTCTTTTTCACCGTCAACATAAAGTGCAGTATCACCATTAATTATGGATTCGACGACTTTATACACATCAGCAGTCTTTTCTACGTTATTTACTGCAACAATACCATATTGCAAATTGCTGATAATATCTTTTCCACCTGCTAAAAGTGCATTTATTACAATAGGCTGAATAATATTCTTATTAACTATTTCATTGTTTACCATTCCATCAACAAAAATAATACAGCACCTTATTGCATTATTGCATTGATTCTGGAACCTTCTATAAATAATAGTATCATCATTGATGAATATTTCTTTCAATATTTTAATATTTTTCTCCAACGATGCTTGAAGCAACTCTTCTTTATTGTTTTTAGATGAATTTCGCGTATTATTCTGAGTATTTATCTTATTTCGCAAGTTAAACATAATGCATTCCTTATCATAATATTTATAAGAGTAATTATTCATTATAACTATTATTTGAATTACTCATTAATTTTATTCCAACGCTCATTTCTTTGTCGTCGGCAAATGACAAGGTGTTCCCAATTTCCAGTTTATGAACTTTATAAATGTAACTTAAGTGTAACCTAATAGGGACAGTCACTCATTTAATAACGAAACTCAATAACCACCCCTATGTTTCACATATTTCACATATTTCACATACCCTATTTCATTTGAGGGCTGGTATCATTCTTTTCACATATTCAACTACATAAGGTATACAATCTACACCATATTGCTCCACGATTTTCACAATTGCATTTTCAACTATTACACCATCGGAAAACTCAGCTATCTTTGCTGCTTGTTCAGGTGTATAAATGTCAAAGCAAATTACACAAGGGATGTTCCTGACCTCTTTTACAAGTTTTATCATTCCCTTCACATCGCTGTTGATGTCTTGTGGCGCCCCGGTCACTCCCATAGATGATGCACAGTACATAAATCCTTGCGCTTCACTGGCAATCATATGTATGCGATTACTAGATGCCTGAGCTATCATTGATATCAGGCTAACATTGTATTTTGAGCAAAATGGCATTAGTTCGTCTTTTTCTTCATATGGTACATCAGGAACAATTACTGCGTCTACTCCGACCTGCTGGCAATTTTTCATGAATCTGTCAGTGCCATAAGTAAATATTGGATTCATATAAGTCATAAACGCCACAGGGATATTGCATGATTTTCGAATACGTGCCATCATGCTAAATATTTTATCAGTGGTTGTCCCACCTAAAAGAGCACGATTATCTGCTTCTTGTACCACAGGTCCTTCTGCAACCGGGTCAGAAAACGGAATTCCCAATTCAATTAAATCTGCACCGGCATCTGCCATTTGAAGCACTAACTGCTCAGTTATTTCTAATGAAGGATCTCCTGCAGTGATAAATGGTATAAACGCCTTACCCTTTGCAAATACTTGCTTTAACTTATTCATGTTATTCATGAATTTGCACCCCCCTGTAACGTGCTATTGCAGCAACATCCTTATCTCCTCTGCCAGAAAGATTGATTACAATAATTTGATCCTTACTCATATTTGGTACAATCTTTTTTGCATATGCAACTGCATGTGCACTCTCAATTGCCGGTATAATTCCTTCTACGCGTGATAAATACTCAAATGCCTCTACAGCTTCGTCGTCAGTGATGGCTGCATATTCCGCCCTGCCCATATCACGCAGGTTAGCATGTTCAGGTCCTACGCCGGGATAGTCAAGCCCTGCTGAAATGGAATATACTGGTGCAATCTGTCCGTACTTATCCTGACAGAAGTATGATTTCATGCCATGGAAGATACCTAAAGTCCCGTTTGCCATTGTTGCAGCATTCTTGTCTGTATTAACACCATGCCCGGCTGCCTCACATCCAATAAGCCGAACGTTTGAATCCTCTATAAAATCATAAAACAATCCCATTGCATTGCTGCCGCCTCCAACACATGCCAGCAGGACATCAGGTAGTCTGCCTTCCTTTTCCAGCATCTGCTTTTTAACTTCGCGACCAATTATACTTTGAAAATCACGGACAATGGTTGGAAAAGGATGCGGACCCATTACAGATCCAAGGACATAGTGAGTATCTGCAACACGCTGTGCCCACTCCCGCATAGTTTCGTTGACTGCATCTTTAAGAGTTTGAGTGCCGCTGGTTACTGCATGTACTTTTGCACCCAGCAGTTCCATGCGGTAAACATTGAGTGCCTGACGTTCGGTGTCTTCCTTGCCCATGTAAATTTCACATTCCATTCCCATAAGTGCTGCTGCAGTTGCTGTAGCAACGCCATGTTGTCCTGCGCCAGTCTCTGCAATTATACGGGTTTTCCCCATACGTTTGGCAAGGAGCACTTGCCCCAGTACATTGTTGATTTTATGAGAGCCCGTGTGATTGAGGTCTTCACGCTTGAGATAAATCTTAGCTCCACCCAGATTTTTCGTCATCTTTTCAGCGTAATAAAGCAATGACGGACGTCCTGCATAGTTTTTAAGCAGATCATCTAATTCTGCTATAAATTTCGGATCATTCTTAAAGTGGTTATATGCTTCTTCGAGCTCAATTACAGCATTCATGAGCATTTCCGGTATATATTGCCCTCCATGGACCCCAAATCTTCCTTTTGACATCTTCATCATTCTCCTTATTTACATTAGTTTTTGCAAAAATTTATTGCCACGCGATTATGCAATGTTATCATGTAATCAAACAACATTATCATGTAAATAAACAATGTTATCCTATAATTTTACAAATAAAAAAAGCCTTTATCCCTGTAATAGGGACAAAAGCTTTAGCTTCTGCGGTACCACCCAAATTGACGATAAATCGTCCACTCATTATGTATACCATCATATACACCCAACTTATAACGGGCAGGATCCCCGTAAGCGCCTACTTTACTCTAAATTTCGTTTTACTCAGTCTACTCAATCTACTCAGTACTTTTCAATTTCGGGCTTCCCTCACAAGTCCATTCAGAATAATCTTTGTAACCGCATTCTCACCACCGGCGGCTCTCTTTGTACAAGTAATAATTCTTACTCTTCTTGCTCATAGGTTTATCATATTAAATAAAATTGTAGCATTGGCAAGTGCTCTTGTCAACTATAATTTTTGCTAATT
>DAOSDD010000145.1:0-9083 GCA_035362115.1 Clostridiales bacterium
ATGGGAATTGAAGGTTATGGAATGTACATGCTTTTATCGGTAGCCGCCCCGGAACTTGCCGGGAGATGGGGCATAGCCCCGATTCCGGGAACAAGAAAAAAAGATGGGACCATTGACAGATCAAGCGGGGGAGTAGCTGGAGAAGCAATTGTAATAATGAACCAGTCCCCAAAAAAGAATGAATCATGGGAGTTCTTAAAATGGTGGACCAGTACGGAGGTTCAAGCGCAGTTTGGAAAAGAACTTGAAGCACTGGTAGGTCCTCAGGCGAGATGGAACACTGCTAATACAGAGGCATTTTTATCTCTCCCGTGGGATTCAAAGGACTTGATAGTTCTTAGGGAACAGTGGCAATGGTATAAGGAAATGCCTGTGGTGTTAGGCGGTTACTTTACAGGACGTCACATTGCCAACGCATGGAATCGTATTATAATAGGTGAAATGCCTGTCCGAGATTCTGTTGAAAAGGCTGTTAAAGACATAAACAGAGAGCTAAAGGCCAAACAGCAGGAATATGGTATTTTTATTGATGAATAGGGGTGAAGGATTTGGCTGAATTAACTAAAATAACAAAACCCGATACAAATGTAGACCTCAATATGAAAAAAGAATACAACAGGAAAACGCAACCCAGTATTAAAAATAACAGTGTGTTAAAGTCATGGTGGGCAAAATATGGTACGGGGTATTTGTATCTTGCACCATTCTTAATACTATTTATAATTTTTATTATAATTCCTGTATTTGCTGCAATAGGATTAAGCTTTACCAACTACAATATGCTTCAAGCACCAAAATGGCTGGGTATTAATAATTATCGTCTTCTTATAATGGATGATGATATATTCCTTCTGTCTTTAAAAATTACAATGATATTCGCTGCAATCACAGGACCCATAGGATATATTATGTCATTCATAGCAGCATGGGTAATAAACCAGCTAAAATTCAAGAATGCATTTGCCCTTGCGTTCTATGCACCTTCCCTCACAAGCGGTATAGCTATGTCAGTAGTTTGGTTATACTTTTTCTCTTCAGACAGATATGGTTTGATAAATTATTTGCTTCTGAATCTTGGCTTAATAGTAAAACCTATTCTCTGGACATTGGATGCAAAAACCATACTTCCGATAATAACAGTAATATCAATATGGATGAGCATGGGAACAGGATTTCTTGTATTCTTGGCAGGTCTTCAGAATGTGCCCAGGGAATTATATGAAGCCGGATGTATTGATGGAATAAGGACTAAGTTTCAGGAGTTATTCTATATAACGCTTCCAATGTTGAAACCACAGATGCTTTTTGGTGCAATAAACACAACAGTAGGTGCTCTTGGTGTGTTTGATATATCAGTATCAGTTGCCGGGATGCCAAGTCCCAACTATGCAGGGCACACAATAGTTGCACATCTTTATGATTATGCCTTCATAAGATTTCAAATGGGATATGCTTCTACAATAGCCGTAATTCTATTTGCAATTACGTTCATACTTGGAAGGATATTCATGAAGGTATTTTCATCAAAAGATATGTGATAGGAGGATATAAAAATGGCAGTAGTTAAATCAGGAGTCAGGATAAAAGTTTCGAAGTTTCGTGTAAGGTTGAGTTTTGGCAGTATTCTTCTTAATATATTTATGATACTATTGGCAGCATTTACGGCAATACCGCTTGTGTATATGATATCTACAGCATTTAAGCCTCTTGATGAGCTGTTTATATATCCGCCCAGATATTTTGTAAGAAGACCTACACTTAGCAACTTTACGGATTTATTAATATCTCTTGGAAGCTCTGTTGTACCTTTCAGTAGATATATATTCAACAGCCTTTTTACTGCAACTGTAACAGTGGCAGGTACTGTAGTGGTATCCGGGATGGGTGCATATGCACTTTCAAAACACAAACTACCAGGTGCTGGGTTTATATTCTCAGTAATTATAGCGGCACTGATGTTTTCCAGTCATGTAACCCAGATACCATCATACATAGTGGTTGATAAACTAGGTCTTCTTAACTCATATTGGGCATTAATAATACCTAAACTTGCAGTAGCGTACAATTTTTTCCTCATGAAGCAATTCCTGGACCAGTTCCCAAATGAGCTTCTTGAAGCTTCCAGGATAGATGGTGCCAAGGAACACACAATATTCTGGAAAATAGTAATGCCCTCATTAAGGCCTGCATGGTCGACTCTTGTGGTCTTTTCATTTGTGGCAAACTGGAATGATTATTTTTCACCATTGGTATTTATAAGCAGTCAAGCAATGAAAACATTGCCCCTTGCACTACAGACCATAGGGGCTGCAGGAAATATAGCAAGGGCAGGAGCTATGAATGCTGCAACCTTGCTAATGACATTACCTACGTTAATTATATTTCTCGTAATGCAGGCAATGGTAATGGAGACAATGGCACATTCAGGAATAAAAGCATAAAAACCGTTATATGTAAAGGTGGTATTTAAGTGAGTAGCGTAAAAAAAATAGTATTTATCATAATTGTTTTAATAATTGCAGTACAAATAATGCCTATTAATATCTTGGCTAGTAGTCACTATGTACTTGATACAAAGGATCCTAAGATAAAAGTACCCCTGCCGTTGACATATGAAGTTAAAAGAGTAATAAGTGAAATATCTGATGAGATAAGTTTGACGAATGGACCGGAAGACCTATTTATTGACAATAATAACATGCTTTATGTTGTTGATACAGGGAACAATAGAATCGTAAAAATGGACAGAGAAGGTATGCTTATAGGCATTTTCAAAGGACCTGAAGGAAAGGAACTTGTAAATCCAAAAGGTATATATGTAGATACAGATGGAGATATGTATATTGCAGATACAGGGAATTACCGCATACTTCATCTTTCTCCAGAGGGGGATTTTGTAGAAGAGTTTTCCAAACCCAACACTGAACTTATTGGAGAAACTTTTACCTTTGATCCTGAGAAAATATCTATAGACTCCATAGGAAATATCTATATAATAAAAGGCTACACCCTTGCAATCCTTGATGCATACAACAATTTCAGAGGATTTAAAATGTCGGAAAAATTAGCTTTTAATTTTACAGAGGCTCTGGTAAATCTTTTTGCTTCTAGAGAGCAGAAAGAAAGGGTAGCAAGGAGAGCACCTTCTCCATATTCAAATTTTGTTATTGATAATAGGGGAATGATATACGCCACTGCTATAAATACATATCAAAGACAAATACAAAAGATTAACTCAGTGGGTAACAACATATATCCGAGCAAAGCTTATGGTGAGATGATAATAGATGAAAGAGGCTTGGCTCGTACACCCTATTTTGTCGACTTATCAGTAGATAAAAATGGAATAATAAGTGCTATTGAACAGCAAAGCGGAAAAATATATCAATATGATCAAGAAGGAAATCTGCTAACTGTTTTTGGCGGAAAAGGATATTGGAAAGGTTCATTCGCCCTGCCTTCAAGCATAACAGTAGATGATGAAGGGAATATCTATGTGCTTGATAGAACACTTAATAATATCCAAGTACTAGAACCTACTCTATTCATGAGATTAATTCATGAAGCCTCAATGGAATATGAGGAAGGAAGATATCAGGAATCTCTTGAACTTTGGGAGCAAGTTCTAAGAATAAATGAAAATTATCAACTAGCGCATAAAGGCAAGGCAAAAGCTTTAGCAAAACAAGAAAGATGGAAGGAAGCTATGAAAGAGTATAGTGCAGCTGATGATCAGGAAGGTTATTCAAATGCTTTTTCGGAGTATAGATACTACCTTTTTAGGCAATATTTTGGTTGGATACTGCTAATAATTATACTTATAAATGTTGCAATATATAATATTATTAAGTTTTCAAAAAAGATAATAAATAACATGGTGGATGGATTCATCTATGGAAAGGGGTTGAAATGATGGAAGCTTTAAAATTTTCAATATCAGTATTGTTTAGACCTCTTGATGCCTTTAATTACATAAAGATAAACAGAGGCGACATACAATACTGGGCACCTGCTTGTTTAGTATTCCTAATGCTTCCAATAAGAGTATTAAGTATTTTTTTAGAACATTACCCGGTAGCAGTCTTATTGCCTAATGAAACAAACCTCATTCTAGAAGCAGTAAAAGTACTCGTTCCAGTACTTACATGGACAATATCATGTTTTGCTGTGACTTCTATTGCAGGAGGGGAGACTACTCAGAAAGAAATATTTATAGCATCTGCTTATTCTATAGTTCCTTATTTAATTATCACAATTCCTCAGAGCATTTTTTCAAAATTGTTGGGGCGTAGTGAACTTGGGTTATATAACACACTAGAAACCATAAAATGGGTATGGGTAGTGCTGCTGTTTATTATCAATGTAAAGGTAATGAATGACTACAGTATAAAGAAAGCTATTGCAATATGTGCGCTGGGAATAGTCGGTGTCGTACTAATATGGGGTGTGCTGCTGCTGGCTTATGTACTTACCAACCAGCTTTATTCATTTCTAGCAAGTGTTATATTAGAGATCAGGATGTTATATGGTGGTTAAGGAGGACTATACCTAATGAAAAATCGGATTATTATTATATTAATATGCGTAATTCTTTTGCTAGCGAGTACGATATATGTTGTAGCTGAAAAGGACATTACCTTGGAAAAACAGAAAGACTCTACTGTAGAAAAAGACTCTACTGTAGAAACAGGGTTGATTTCGACGGAATCGGATTCACAGCCTAGCATGAGTTTGCGACCTGGGTTTGAAAAAATAGCAGAGACTGAAGCCCTTGAACTTTACTATAATGAAGAAGTAATTTCAATACTTGTTAAAGACAAAAGAAATGGGTTTCTTTGGAGTTCTAATATTGAGGGTGGTTACTATAATATGGAGGAGACAAATGAATTTTGGAAAGAAAACATGTCTTCCCTGTTTTATATAAGCTATACCAGCGACTATAAGAAGATAAACTCGACAAACAGTGTTATAAAAGAGTCTGTAATAAAGTCAAATCCTGTAGAAAATGGTGTTGCTATCGAATACGATTTGACAAGGCTTGGTATAAAATTAACACTAGAAATCTGGTTAGATAATAAATTTTTAAATGTTAAGATACCTGTTGAAAAAATAGAAGAATACGGGAACAACTATATTACTTCTATAGAGTTATTTCCTTTCTTTGGTGCTGCTTCAGATTATGAGAAAGGATATGTGTTTTACCCCGACGGAAGTGGTGGACTATATCATTTCAAAGGGAAACCTGAAATTGCAGCCGAAAAGTATAGCTGGCCTATTTATGGCTATGATAAGTTGAATCTAGATGAGATCGAAAAGAGAGAGAAAGCAGAATTAAAGCAAGCGCTTCTTCCTGTGTTTGGAATGAAAAAAGGCGATAACGCCTTTGTCGGTATAGTCACAAAGGGAGAGTACGATACAAGTATAAATTTTTACCCTAGTGGTTATGCTGTGAATCTCAGTAGAGTTAATATAGAGTTTTTCTACAGAAGGCTTCATAAAGATTTAAGACCATACGCAACTGTAACAGATTATATAGAAAAAGGAAGAATCAATGACGATCATGAAATAAAATATAATTTTCTTGTAAACGAAAACGCGGATTATAGTGGGATGGCTTCCGCCTACAGAGAGTACCTTGAATCAATAGACGCAATACAGTATACAGTAAGTCCAAATGAAGATATACCTTTTTGGTTGGATTTGTTTATGGGGATAAAACTCGATCAGGTTCTATTCGATAAGTATATAAAGATGACTACTTTTGAAGAAGTAGAAAAAATACTGGAAAACTTCAAAAACAAAGGCGTGAATAATATAATGGCAAACCTTATTGGCTGGGTAAAGGGAGGATATGGAAATTTTCCTGCTAACTGGCCGCCAGAGAAAGCCCTTGGAGGTACAAAAGGTATTATAAAGCTTGCAAATTATGCAAGCAATAATAATATGAAACTGTTTTTGGAAAACAATTTAGTGGATGCGCTGGCCAAAAATAGAGGATTCTCTAAACGCAATGATGTAGTGTATCACAGAAATGGTCTTTCAGTGACAGATGAAAAAAGAGAGAAATACATTTTAAACCCTGTAAAAGTGTTCGAAAGGTTCATAGAATCTCTTATACCAAACATAAAAAAAGTACACATATCAGGCTTAAGTTTTGATAGATTGGGAAGTTTTATATATTATGATTATCACAAAAACAACCCTGTTACAAGATGTGAGACAGCTGAACTGTGGACTAGAATTATGGAAGAAACGAGAATAGAAATAGGTAGTACTGCAGTTAGAGGTGGTGACGCTTACACTTTGAAATATGCAGATTGGCTGCTAGATATACCTGTTGAAGACTCAGGCTATTTTATTACTGATGAGGCAGTGCCATTTTATCAGATGGTAGTACATGGATTTATACCCTATTCTTCAGAGGCGGGCAACCTTTTCCATGACTTTCAAAGACAGAAGCTAAAGTGGATAGAATATGGATGTATGCCTTATTTTAAATTTACGTATCAAGAACCAGTACTAATTAGAAAAACGGAATATAACCATCTTTTTACTTCATATTATTTGCATTGGATAGATATCGCAGTTGATATATATCAAGAATTTAATGAAAAAATTGGAGAATTGTGGTCAGTAAACATTATTAAGCATGAAAAAGTTTTGGAGAATGTATATAAGGTTACTTACAAAAATGGTAGCAAAATCTATATTAATTACAACGAAGATTCTGTGTATATTGATAACTTTAGCATAAAAGGAATGGATTATATTGTTGTTGATAAGGGGGGAACAAAAAAATGAAAAAATTTAGATTAAAAATGAAGTATAAGCACATGCTAGAAGGGTATATCTTATTGTTACCGTGGATTATTGGTACTGTTTTATTCTTCATTGTGCCAATATACCAATCAATTTTTTTAAGTTTCAGTAAGCTTGTTAAAATAACTGAATTCAAAATGAAATGGGTAGGTCTAATACATTATCAAAGAGCATTATTCTTCGATATATGGTTTGTTCCTGTGTTTATAAGCATGATTAAAGAAACCCTAACTAATACACCCTTAATAATAATATTTTCTCTTTTTATTGCTATGCTTTTAAATAAAAACACAAAGTTCAAAGGATTTTTTAGAGGAGTATATGTTTTACCCATAGTATTGGGTACGGGGTATGTAATGAGTCAGCTTTTAGGTATACGAGTAATTTCAAGCCCTGAGGGAGCTCCTCCACCTATGGTTGTTTCTGGTGAGCTCAGCAGAGGTCTTTTAATTCCAGAAGAAATGCTTATATATTTGGGACCAACAATAACGAAGGCTGTAACACTATTTCTTAGTAAAATTACTATGATGCTCTGGAAATCAGGAGTACAGATTGTGCTTTTCCTAGGAGGATTGCAAAGTATCTCGAAGTCCCTGTATGAGGCAGCCCATTGTGATGGCGCTACAGAATGGGAAATGTTTTGGAAAATCACGTTTCCTATAATATCTCCAACTATACTTTTAAGTATTGTTTACACTATAGCTGACTCTTTTACAGATGCAAGTAATCCTATGGTACAAAAGGTGATGCAGTTAGGTTTCAACACCGTGCAGTTCGAGTATGCAGCAGCTATTTCCTGGATATATCTTGCCTTTATAATGCTACTAATAGGATTAGTATTTCTAGTTTTTAGAATAGGTCAAAATAGTATTGAAAGCAAAAAAGTGGAGGTATAAAATGGTAATGATGGGAAAAGTATTTAAAAAAGTTCTTTCTCCAAACGAAAAAGATATGTATTGGAGCAAAAAAGGAGGTCTGAAAAATGAGCAAGATAATCCTAAACTAAGGAAACTTAAGCAATTAAGTTTTTGGAGAAGGAATTTTTATAAGACTGCTAATTATTTAATACTTGCAGATCTTGCTTTTGTGTTTTTATTGCCTTTCCTGTACATGATTATCACTTCTCTAAAAACAGATGCGGATCTGGTAGATACTACTGTTAAATGGATTCCTACTACTATATGTATAGAAAATTATGTTAGAGCTTTCAGAGCTCTTGACTATGTAAAGCATTTAAAAAACTCTGTTTTGGTAACAGGGCTTTGTACTGCAGGTCATGTATTTTCATGTTCTCTTGCTGGATATTCACTTGCAAAATATAGATATTATGGAAGAAATTTATTCTTTACATTTGTAATACTATCTATTATAACTCCGATACAAGTTATATTATTGCCTCTTTATTTAAGGTATGGAAAGCTTAATATGCTTGGGACATACTTACCACTAATCCTTCCCACGTTTTTTGGATATGGTTTGAGTGGAGCACTTTTTATATTTATTTACAGGCAGTATTTTTTAGGAATTCCACAGGAATTTATAGAAGCAGCAAAGATAGATGGGTGTGGTTTTATAAGCACATTTTACAGAGTTGTTTTTCCTACATCAAAATCACCCACACTTGTAACTACTGTACTTTCGCTCATATGGCATTGGAATGACTATTTCGAACCAACATTTTATATAAGAAGAAGTCATTTGCATCTACTATCACAAAAGCTACCAAACATATACCACCTATTCCAACAAGCAGGGAAATTTGATCCGGTAACACAACTTCAAATAAAGGTATATAATGAAGCAGTATTTATGGCAGCGATATTTCTTGTAGTATTGCCTCTACTTGTTATATATATTGTGCTACAGCGTCAGTTTGTTGAAGGAATAGAAAGAACAGGACATGTAGAATAGGATATGTTAGGAAAGTTAGTTGAAGTGATTGAATAAGTTCAATAAATATCATATAACACTATCGCGAAGTTGTACACAAATATTATACGAAAGAATATGAAATTATGGAGGTAAGATTATGAGGAAAATCAATATTACGACTACAAATCCCTATACTGTGAAACCCGTAGAGCCTGAAATACCTGTATTTACAAAAGAAGAGTTTGAAGATAGGATCTCAAGATTGCTTAATAAGATGAGTAATAGTGAGTTGACGCATGTTATTGTATATGGAGATAGAGAGCATTTTTCGAATTTAGAATACCTTACAGGTTTTGATCCTAGGTATGAAGAAGGAATGCTTATTATTCAGG
>DAOSDD010000145.1:9093-11055 GCA_035362115.1 Clostridiales bacterium
CAGGGTGATGGAAAATTAACTTTATTAGTTGGCAATGAAGGGTGGAATTACTCTTTTATTTCGCCACTTAATTTAGAACGAATTCTGTATCGAAACTTTAGTCTGCAGGGACAACCTAGAGATAATCAACCGTGTCTTAAGGAAGTATTTAAAAACTGCGGAATAGACAAATATTCCAATATTGGTGTTATCGGACAAAAGTATTTCGAATCAGATCATATAAAAGGTTGTGAACATGAAGCTGGGTATTTTACTGATGTACCATCATACATAATTGATATTCTTGTTCAAATTGTCGACAGAAACAGAATAACCAATTTTACCCATGCAATGACAAATTTATCTGATGGACTTAGAATTACGGTGAAAGGTGCTAAAGAGATAGCTTATTACGAATATGTAACAAACAAAGTATCAAATTGTGTAATTAATATGTTAGAAGGACTAGAACCTGGTATAAGCGAACTTGAAGCATCCCGGAAAGCTGGCTACGATGCATCTCCAATAAATATGTTTCCGCTTGTTAACTTTGGAGAAAAGCATGCATTTTTATGTTTAAGGAGCCCTAACCATAATAAGTTAAAGGAAGGTAATCTAGTAACGATTTGCTATGGTATTCGTGGGGGCCTTGTTGCTCGCTCGGGTCTTGCAGTAAAAGACAAGTCTGGTATTTCTAATAGCTTAGGTAATATTATAGAAGAATTTTATATGCCATACTTTAGGGCTGTTATCACATGGTACGAGTCAGTAAAAATTGGCAAAAACTGCGGAGAAGTATACAATAAGGTTATGGATATACTCGGAGGGGAGAAAGACTTTGGAGTATCATTAAATCCAGGACATAATATTAGTAGCGATGAATGGACGAATTCTCCTTTTTATAAAGATTCTCCACATAAAATACTTAATGGGTATTATCTCCAGTGCGATATTATTGCTTCTTTGCAAAATCCTGTAAGGCTAGCAATGCTTGAAGATGGAGTTATATTTGCAGATGAAAAACTTAGAGAAGAATTGAAGTCACAATATCCGGATGTGTACAACAGAATCCAAAAAAGAAGAGAGTTTATGATAGAGGTCATTGGTATTAATTTAAGTGATGATGTCCTTCCTTTATCAAATGCTCAAGCTATATGTCATCCATTTTTATTAGATACAAATAAAATATTTACAATAGATAAATTAATGAAATAATCCCTAAAACCAAGCTTAAGGGGGAATAAAGAATGAGTTTTAAAAATGAAAGTTGTTTTCTAGAACTGAACTTATGTGATATTAATTCTCAATTAAAAAGTTATATTTATAAACTTTCTGATGAGGCTTTTCTTCTAGGAGATAATGCTAGGGACTCAATTAATAGTATTGGAGAATTTGAAAAACGCAGAACTTATTTACGTGAGAAGTTCATTGAATCAATGGGAGGGCTAAGTTCATTAGAAACTCCGTTAAACCCTGTAGTTACAGGAACCATAGAAGGTGATGGGTTTAGAATAGAAAAAGTAATTTTAGAGTCAAGGCCTAAAACTTATGTAACTTGTAACCTATACATACCTAACAATATTGATAAGCCAGTAGGTGCTGTCTTATTATTGTGTGGTCACTCACAAAATGGAAAGGAAGATTATCAAATTGCATGCCAATATTTTGCAAAAGCAGGGATGGTAGTTTTAGTACAAGATCCAATTGGGCAAAGCGAAAGATTAAGCTATTATGATGCTGCTACTGGAAAAATTAATATAACATGGGGGACGTATGAACATAATTATGCAGGAAGCCAGAGTTTGTTTTTAGGTGAAGGAATTGCACGTTATTTTCTGCATGATTCCGTTAGAGCAATAGATTATCTTTGTACACGGCCTGAAGTAGATCCTACTAAAATAGGAGTTACAGGATGCTCTGGAGGAGGGACGCAAACATGCATGTTGATGCTTTATGATCAACGTATAGCAGCAGCAGCTCCTG
>DAOSDD010000146.1:0-11016 GCA_035362115.1 Clostridiales bacterium
TAAGGAATGGAACTTTAATATAGTTAAGACAGGTGATACTGTTAAAACTGGGAAATATGAACTTGTTTTTGTAGAAATGACAATGCTCCATTGGCCGGACAGTCTTCTTACTTATGTGAAAGGTGCAAACCTTGTTTTTTCAAACGATGCATTTGGCCAGCACTTTTCAGGACCTGCATTTTTTAATGATGAAGTAGACAGATGTGAACTATACCAGGAAGCTATGAAGTACTATGCAAATATATTGCTGCCATATAGTCCTCTTGTTAAGAAAAAGGTTGAGCAGATAAAGGCAATGAACCTTGACATCGACATGATTGCGCCGAGTCATGGCATTATTTGGCGTGAAAACCCCATGCAGATCGTGGAAAAGTATTATGAATGGTGCCAGGATTATAAGGAGGATTTTGTATCTATTGTATATGATACGATGTATGATTCCACAAAAGCTATGGCGGAAGCTATTGGCCAGGGTTTGATGGAAGAAGGCATCAAGTTTAAGATATTCAATGCTTCAGTTACAGACAGAAGCGACTTGCTTACTGAGCTCTTCAAATCAAGGGGAATTATTATGGGCAGCTGCACAGTTAACAATACTGTATTAAGGCCAATAACATCTCTTTTAGAGGAGATTAAGGCTCTTAAGTTTAAAAACAAAGCAGCAGCAGGTTTTGGAAGCTTTGGCTGGAGTGGAGAGGCGGCAGGCATTATAAGCAGGAAACTTGAAGCTTGCGGCTTGAAGGTATCGTTACAACCGCTTCAGTTTAAATACAGGCCCACTGAGGCTGAATTGGAACAGTGCAAGGAATATGGAAAAGAATTTGCGAAATATATTTAGATGCTTAGTAGAATCATATAAAAAATAATTAGGGGTTAAGTGTTATGAATGCAGACCAGATTAAAGAATTAGGTGCCAAAATCAGAGAGAATATTTCCAAGGTTATTGTTGGCAAGGAAAATGTTATTGACCTGGCAATAACTGCCCTTTTTTGTTCCGGACATGTTTTGCTGGAAGATGTGCCCGGCATGGGAAAAACTGTTCTGGCTAAATGCCTTGCCAAATCAATAAACTGTGATTTCAAAAGAATACAGTTTACACCGGACCTGCTTCCTTCAGACTTAACAGGTATAAATTATTATAATCAGAAACAGGGAGAATTTGTTTTCAGAGAAGGACCTGTATTTACTAATATTATTTTAGCAGATGAGATAAACCGGGCTACGCCCAGAACACAATCGAGTCTTCTTGAATGTATGGAAGAACGACAGGTAACAGTGGATGGTGAAACAAAACTCCTTTCAAGACCGTTTTTTGTTATTGCAACCCAGAACCCGGTTGAGATACAGGGAACATTTCCTTTACCTGAAGCTCAATTGGATCGGTTTTTCATGAGGCTGAAGATAGGCTATCCTACAGCAGAAGAAGGCAGATCCATACTGGACAGGTTTCAAAAAGCAAATCCGCTTCCATCGATAACTAATGTAACAAATGCAGCGGAGATAGTTGAAGCACAGGATTCAATAGCTTTAATTGAGGTAAGCGATGATTTGAAAAATTATATTATTCAAATTGTGGAAATGACAAGGGCGCATGAAAAAATTATATTGGGTATAAGTCCCAGAGGCAGCATTGCCCTGATGAGGTCTGCACAGGCTTATGCGGTCATTAATGGAAGAGATTTTGTTACACCGGATGATGTAAAGCATGTTGCACCGGCGGTTCTTTCACACAGGATAGTCCTTAAAAGCCATGCAATTACATCGGGAGCCGATAATGCAGAGAATGTAATAACCGATATATTAAACAAGGTTCCTGTGCCTTTGGAGGATTAGATATATGGAAGTACTTGCCCTGGCTGTAATTGCATTTGCAATTATAGGGTTTCAGGCCTTTATATTCAGAAGGTTTGCTTTTAAAAATCTGAAGTATAAATGTGAATTCAGCATAAATGAAGCTCATGAAGGAGATGACATTTATCTGATTGAAACTGTTTATAATGGCAAACTGCTTCCGGTACCATGGCTGAAAGCAGAACTAAACTCATCAAAATGGCTGGATTTTGCAGAAACCAGATCTGTTGTCGCTCAGGAGAACAGATACGTAACAAGCAGCTTCTTTCTGAAAAGTCATCAAAAAGTAATAAGACGATGGAAATTGAAATGTATAAAGCGTGGGGTATTTCATATTGACAGGGTATCACTTGTATCCGGAGATTTGCTTGGCAATGCCATAGATTCAATGGGTATTGATGTAAATACATACCTTAAGGTATATCCCCGGACTATAGAACTGGAAAAAACCTTTATACCTGTTAATCATCTCCAGGGAGATGCAATCGTTAGAAGGTGGATTATGGAAGATCCATTTATAGTAGCAGGTACACGGGAATATACTTCAAGTGATCCTATGAATAAGATACATTGGGCTTCAACTGCCCATGCCGGACGCTTAATGGTAAAACGGGAGGATTATACCTCGCAAAATGGAACTGCTGTTTTTTTAAACATACAATCTATAGAGAATGAATATTTTGATGCCGTCTACAAAGATTATATTGAACTAGGCATAAAAGCTGCCGCGACAATATTTGACACAGCACTGAGAAATGGAATTCCGGTAAGATTTGCCACTAATGGCACTACTGTAGATGACGGACGCCAGATGATTTTTACAAGTCAGGCTTCCGGCAGGTCACATATTTCTAGTTTGCTAGGTATTCTTGCAATGCTCCAATTAAGGAGATTAAAAGACTTTGAAGATTTCCTGCGGGATGTACATAATGATATTGTTAATTCAGAAGTTATTTTAATTACGTCATACTTGACAGTACCTATTTGTGATCTGTTAAGACGGATGAAAATGAAAAATAACAGAGTGAAAATAATGGTTACAAATAAGACTATTGAACCGCATACTTTACCACATGACATGGATGTATACATTCTTAAGGAGGCAGTGATACTGGATGGGGAGTAAGCTTTGGAAAGTATTCAAAAGGGAAGTATCCCTTTTGGCAATATTTGCATACTTATATCAGTTGATACTTTTGCCAAGGACAGTATTTTTTAAGGACACAGGCGGTGTGCCTGGAGTGATGGCAGGAATCTGCCTTTTATTTGGAGGCTATATTATTGCCGGGCTCCTCACAAAAAAGAAACAAAGCTTTCTAAGGATGTTGATATCATATTTATCATCAATAATTCCCGCATTATTATTTACCATATTTTACTGGAAGGGATTTCCCTTTATAGAGAAAGGAATTGTTTATTCTCTCTGGGCGCAAAATGAATATGTATATGTTTTGTGGCGAGGTATTTTAGAAGGTATTGGTGCATTTCTACTATACTTTGCAGGTGTAAGGTTGAAATTCCTTGATTATGACTCAATTTTAAGCAGAAACAAGTTAATTGCTGCTGGAATTATATTTGTTTCTGCAATTATATTTGTTGAATATTATAACTATAAGGAACTTGAGTATTTAAAAAGTACCTTGTATGCTTTTGTATATATTTTTATAGTAATTGTCCTGCTGGTAAAAAATCAGCAAAACCTGGACAGAGCATTTATTAAAAAACATATTGACCTGGCAACCGTGCCGGGGAAAATAAGAAATTATAACTCATTAATAGTAATAAGCATATTTTTATTAATTATGTTTATATTTAACATAAAAGCACTTGTTTCCTTTATAGTAAGGGTTATAAAAAATACACCCAGAGTTATTATAACTATAATGTTCAAAATTCTTGAAATTCTTTCAATGCTTTTTCCCGGAAGTAGTGAAGGCGGTCAATCTGAAGGTGGAACTCCGCAATTGCCCATGCTTCCTGAGGAAGAAAAAAATGCCATATTAAGCTTGATCATGGAAATTATTCTTTGGTTGATTTTAGCAGCTATGGCTGTTTTTATAATTTATAAGTTACCCAAAGTATTCGCTTTTATAGGGAGGAAGCTTAAGAAAGCAGGGGTGTATATTTTAGATACTATAAGAAAGCTTTTCCTTATAAACAAAGATTACCCTGACCATGAAACTGATTATGTTGATGAGGTATTGAATGTAAAGCCGGAAGCTCCTGACAAGGATAATAAAAACAAAGGGAATAAAATACACCGTATGGGTGGAAGGCTGTGGCGAAATGCTGAACCTGTAGAAAAAATAAGGTTTATGAATGGAGTAATCTTAAGCTATATGAAAAAAAGTGGTATGGATATACAAAAATCCAATACTGCCCAGGAAGTATGTGGCAAAGCAGTAGAAATATATGATGGGATACCGGAAAATGATGGGTTGAAGGAAAGCTTGGGAATTACAACCAGGGTTTATGAAAAGGCCAGATATGGGGGGAAAGCCCCTGATATTGAAGAATATACTTGTTTTGAAGAGAAATTTACACAAGCTGTGGATATAATAAAAAGAAATTCATAAGAATATTTCATGTAATACTTACCTTTAGTACCATATAAAACAATTGAAATTAAGATTCATTAAGGTTATAATAATGTCGAAATACGCTGCATTATGTAAACATGTCGGTATAAGTTATTTATTGACCGTGGAATGCATAAATTGAACTATGGTGCAAAACCCATTAAATCAAAACATTATGAAATTTGAAAAATCTACGTATATGCAGTTTGATTATAAATATTAATTTAGGGGTTGGTCAAAATGTCTGAAATAGAAAAAACAATAAAACACGAATTACCATTATTACCTTTAAGAGGTCTTACTGTGTTTCCATATATAATAATGCATTTTGATGTGGGGAGAGTAAAATCAATTAAAGCGCTGGAACAGGCCATGATTAACAATCAGCTTATTTTTCTTGCTGCTCAGAAAGATGCTAAAGATGATTCGCCAGGGCCTGAAGGGGTTTATAATGTAGGAACAATATCAAGAGTAAAGCAGCTGGTAAAACTTCCGGGAGACAATATAAGAGTCCTGATTGAGGGTATAAGCAGAGCCGAAATAAGTGAGTTTACCCAGAAAGAACCGTTTTTTATGGTAGAAGTTCTTGAAAAATCGGATATGATGGAAGATGAACCTGAGAATATAATCGAAGCTTTAAAAAGAAAAGTTATGGGAACATTTGAGGAATATACCAAATTGAGCAATAAAATATCTCAGGATATGTTCCTTACAATTTCGGAAATTGAAAATGCAGGACAAATCTGCGATATGATTATATCCAGTATGTTTTTAAAGACCGAGCAGAAACAGGAAATTTTAAATGAATATAGAATTGTCCCCAGGATGGAAAAACTTCTTGAGATTCTAATTAAAGAAAACGAAATTCTTGAGATAGAAATGAATATAAGCAGCAAAGTACGCAAGCAAATAGATAAAATGCAAAAAGATTATTATTTAAGAGAACAATTAAAAGTCATACAGAATGAATTGGGGGACAGGGACGGAATAGCAGGAGAAGTTGATGAATACAAGCAAAAACTAGAAAATGCAAATCTACCTGAAGAGGTTGAGTTTAAGGTTAACAAGGAACTTGACCGGATGGTAAAATTACCGCCAGGTTCTGCAGAAGGTGGAGTAATACGAACTTATCTGGATTGGATATTTGATCTTCCATGGAATACCAGAACAGAGGAAATTATTGACTTGAAAAAAGCACAGGAAATATTGGATGAAGACCATTACGGGCTCGAAAAGGTAAAAGAAAGAATTATAGAGTATCTTGCTGTAAGGAAGCTTACAAACAGCCTTAAAGGTCCCATAATATGCCTTGTAGGTCCTCCCGGAGTCGGGAAAACTTCTATTGCAAAGTCTATTTCCAGGGCATTAAACAGGAACTATGTGAGAATGTCACTTGGGGGAGTGAGGGATGAGGCTGAGATAAGAGGCCATAGAAGGACTTATGTAGGTGCAATGCCCGGCAGAATTATTTCTGCTATGAAACAAGCAGGATCTATGAATCCATTGATTCTACTTGACGAAATCGATAAGATGAGCAGCGATTTCAGAGGTGATCCCGCATCAGCCATGCTTGAAGTACTTGATGGTGAGCAGAATTTTGCATTTAGAGATCATTACCTTGAAGTTCCATTTAACTTGTCAGATGTGCTTTTCCTTACTACGGCAAATAATATGGAAACTATCCCCAGACCTCTTCTTGACAGAATGGAAGTTATAGCAATATCAGGATATACAGAAGAGGAAAAGGTAAACATTGCCGCCAAATATCTTGTACCAAAGCAGATTAGTGCTCACGGACTTGAAAAAAAGAACCTTAAAATTGAGGAAAGTGCAGTAAGAGATATTATTTCATGCTACACCAGAGAAGCAGGAGTAAGAAATCTTGAAAGGGAGATTGCAGCTATTTGCCGTAAGGCGGCCACGCAAATAGCCGGAGAGAACAGGAAGACTATAAGGGTTACTTCGGGAAATCTGGAGAAACACCTTGGTACCAAGAAATACAGGTATGATAAGGCAAATGATAAGGATGAGATTGGTATTGCTACAGGACTGGCCTGGACTCCCGTAGGCGGGGACACATTGTCCATAGAGGTTACTGTAATGGATGGGAGCGGGAAGCTTGAATTAACAGGGCAATTGGGTGATGTCATGAAGGAATCCGCAAGGGCTGCCATGAGTTTTATACGTTCCAGAGCTCAGGAGTTTGGTATTGAAAAGGATTTTTATACAAAATATGATATCCATATACATGTTCCTGAAGGTGCTATACCTAAGGATGGACCTTCTGCAGGAATAACACTGGCTACTGCTTTAGTTTCAGCTTTATCAAATATACCTGTCAGGAAAAATGTAGCAATGACAGGTGAAATTACATTAAGAGGCAGGGTACTTCCTATAGGGGGATTGAAGGAAAAAGTCCTTGCAGCTCATAGGGCTGGAATAGATACTATTATTATACCTGTTGATAATAAAAAGGATCTTGATGATATCCCTGAAAATGTAAAGAAAACCATAAAATTTGTATATGCTTCAAATATGGATATAGTTTTTAGTACTGCTTTGGTAAGGCACAAAAAGAAAGCAAAGCATATTGCAAAAAATCTTTTTGATGAAGAGGACAACAATATGGTCCTCCATGACCAGCAGCCAATAATAGGGAATATAGAAGATAATGCTTCTATAATGAAGCAATAGTATATAAGTTGGTAGTGGATAGTGGGTAGAGGGTAGTGGGTAGTGGATAGTGGGTAGAGGGTAGTGGGTAGAGGGTAGTGGATAGTTAGAAATTGTTCAGTGGGGGTTGTAATCCCCCACTAAATCCCATCTAACATCTCACCTCTAATGTCTTACCTTCAACCTCTTACCTCTCACCTCTAACAGGTGTGTATGTCCTCACCTTAAAAATAGGAAGCAAGCACATTTATTGCATTCTTTTCAATCATTAATGTACCATATTCATTTAGATAGCCTTCATAAAATGCAGTGCTCAAAACTTTATTTCCATATTCATTCAATAATACTTCCAATTTTCTATAATTAAATGGCTTTATACTCTTTAGTATTAAATAGTAGGAATTTTTTAGTTTATAAATGTAACTTTCTCCGGAGAATATAGATTGTATTTTTTCTGCTATATCACATATGTCATCCAGTGAATTAAACAAATAAATAATTCTTGCAGGATAGAGAATCCTGCGGGTTTTTTTTCTTATTCTGGGGTCATTTTTCTTCAGCCTGTTTTTTATATATTTTTGTAGTGATTCAAAATCTGCATCTTCATCCAACCTGGTAATAGTAATTATAAATCCATCCAATGCATCACTCAAAGGCTCAAAAACAATATGGGAGTTTGAAAAATCAAATCCATATTGAAGTTCAGCCTGTTCCATCATATCCCAGAGCAATTCCTGTGCTGCCACTGAATTATAAGTAAGGGACTGCAGGTCTATATTTCTTTCTTCCAGGTCATTTGAAGAAATTGTAACCTTAATCATATTATCGCTTATTCTCTCAATCTTCATTTAAAGCTCCATTCCTGCAGCGTGCGAAATGAATTCGCCCTTGTAGGAGCAAAACTTTTTTGTTTAAAAAAGTTTTTATGGGCTTAAATTCATTTTAGCCGCGCATGCAATTTATTTTTAGAAATACCTGTGCGAAAAATATGCACATGCGCATTAGTTTTTCAGAAATTTATCAATTTCTTTCAAACTAATTACCACAATCCTTTATTTATATTCTGAATTTTGAATAAATAGCAAAAATAAACCCTATTAAGAACAGATTACATTTTTGCATATTTATCATGGTAGCATAAGCGCATAAAACTTTATAAAAAAATTATATTTATGAATTATTATGCGTTACACCCTATAACTATATTATACTTCTTAAAACCGAAAATGAGAAGCCTGAATTTTATCCGAGCAAAGTATTTGAAATAATAATATAATTGAGTATAATAAATGTAATGATTGTCCCGAAAAATAATGAATTTAGGAGGATATTATGCGGCGTTCAGAAAATCCTTTACGTTTTTTTGTTTTTATCATTGTAGGTGCTGTTTTAGGAGGTATTCTGGGTGAAATATTATCACAGATCCAGGGCCTTGCATGGATTAAAATGGGTGGGGTGAATGGTTATAGAGAACTATTGTCATTTTCTTTTGATCCTTTGATTAACACAAACTTCCTGAGATTTGGATTGAATTTAACTATTAGGGTTAATTTTGGAAACCTTGTGGGAATAATTACAGGAGTAATATTGTATCTGAAAACTTAATAGATAAGAGAACAAAGTGAAGGAGACATATGAGTAAAATTCGAGAGGAAAATGCAAACAGAATAATTTTGGCATCAGCTTCACCGAGACGCAGTGATTTGTTAAAACAGGCGGGAATACCTTTTTTAGTTGTTCCTGGTGAAGTTAATGAGGAAAGTCTTAATCTTGAAGGAGAACCTGAAAAACAGGCTGAAAAGTCTGCTTTGATAAAGGCACTGGATGTTGCTGAAAAGTTTGGGACAGGTCTGGTATTGGGAGCAGACACTATTGTAGTTTTTGATAACCAAATATATGGCAAGCCCGGTGATAAAAAACATGCCTATAATATGTTAAAAAGCCTTCAAGGAAGAATTCACCATGTGATTACCGGTATAGCCATAGTTGATGCATCAACTGGAGTTTATAAAACAGCACATGAAAAAACCAGTGTATATTTTACTTCTCTTAATGATGATGAAATATGGAGCTATATAAATTCTGGAGAGCCTTTTGGCAAAGCCGGGGCATATGCCATTCAGGGTAAAGGCGCTTTATTTGTTGAAAAAATTGATGGCTGTTATACAAATGTAGTAGGTTTGCCATTACTACGGGTAAAAAAACTACTGGAGGAATTTTGTTTAAAGTATAGGAATTTATAAAATTCTTAAGAAATTCCTATACTGGGGTTTGGAAAGAATGTGAATGAGACATCCTCCTATGATCATGAATAATACATAATACTACATAAATGGGAATTATAAATTATTTATGTAAAAAAGAGGAAAGCCACCTTCCGGTGTAGAATATATAATTAAAGAGTTTAGCAAAAGACCGGGGCAGAATCAAATATTAACTTGATAAATAGCTTTAAGTAAGTTTATAATACATATAAGGTTAGAAAAATTTTCTACTGATGGGTTATAAGACTTTTGTTTTACCCTTGGGTGTTGTTGAACTCTAAACAATTAAAAACAACAATAATGAAAAAAACACTGGGGGTAAATTAAATGTCAATAAAACTTAAAATTAAAGATCTTCCTGTAAATGAGAGACCTTATGAAAAACTTGAAAAGTATGGACCTGAAATGTTATCAGATGCTGAGCTTCTGGCAATAATTATAAAGTCGGGCAACAAAAATGAAACATCCGTTTCACTTGCACAGAGGGTACTTGCTCAGGATGAAGGAGGAAAAGGACTTATTTCTTTACATGATTTCTCTCTTGAACAGTTGAGACTTGTTAATGGCATAGGCAGGGTGAAAGCTATACAAATAAAAGCTGTTATGGAGCTTTCAAAGAGGGTAGCATCAACTTTCAGCAATAACGGGAAGATTGTGATAAAATCATCATATGATGTAAGCAAACTTCTTATGGAAGAAATGCGGCATTTAAAAAAAGAGGTATTTAAAACACTTTTGTTAAATACAAAAAATCATCTGATAAAACAGATAAATGTCTCTGTTGGAAGCTTGAATGCATCTATAGTACATCCGAGAGAGGTCTTTTCAGAAGCCGTAAAGTCAGGATGTTCGGCAGTAATTTTTATTCACAATCATCCTAGCGGCGATCCTGAACCGAGCATGGAGGATATTGAAACAACAAGAAAGCTTTTAAGTGCAGGTGATGTTCTTGGAATAAAAGTACTTGACCATATAATAATTGGTGATGGAGTTTATATAAGTTTAAAAGAAAAAGGTTTTATTTAGATATAATAAACGGAGGATAAAGGTATGAGTTTATTTGGGAAAGATATTGGCATTGACTTGGGTACGGCCAATACAATAGTTCATGTAAAAGGAAAAGGTATAGTAATAAGGGAACCTTCGGTTGTTGCTATAAACAAAAAAACTAATACAGTTATAACTGTAGGTGATGCAGCTAAAGAAATGATTGGAAGAACCCCGGGAGACATTGTAGCCATAAGGCCAATGAGAGATGGAGTTATTGCGGATTATGACGTTACTCTTAATATGTTGAAGTATTTTATAAAAAAGACCGTTCCATCAACCCTGTTTTCAAAACCGAGAGTAATAATATGTGTACCTTCTGGTGTTACAGAAGTTGAAAAAAGGGCAGTTGAGGAGGCAACTTATCAAGCCGGGGGAAGAGAAGTGGGACTTATTGAAGAACCTATGGCAGCAGCAATAGGTGCCAACTTGCCTGTAGAAGAACCTTCAGGCAGTATGGTGGTAGATGTTGGAGGAGGAACCAGTGAAGTAGCTGTAATATCGCTGGGCGGAATAGTTACAAGCAGATCCTTGAGAGTTGCAGGAGATGATTTTGATGAAAGTATTGTTAATTATATAAAAAAAGAATATAATTTAATGAT
>DAOSDD010000147.1:0-10995 GCA_035362115.1 Clostridiales bacterium
ACTGCTCTGCTAACTGCTTGAGCGTTTCACTATCAAACCAATACTTCGTATTGCAGAAATGACATACAGTCTCAGCACCATTCTGCTCTATTATCATATCCTGTATTTCTTTTTCACCAAGGCTGATAATATTTCTCTCCATTCTATCCCTTGAACAGTTACATTTATATTTACACGGAGATTTATCAGTAATTTTCAACTCCATTCCTTCAAAAATAAATTCCAGAATATCTTCCGGAGTCTTGCCATCAGTTAACATTGATGTTACAGAAGGAATGGATTTTATCCTGTCATCAATTGCATCAATTGTTTTGGTTTCGGCCCCAGGCAGCAATTGTATAATAAATCCACCTGAATGCAATACCTTTTCATCAGTATTCACCAGTACTCCCAGAGACACTATTGAAGGCACCTGTTCTGAGTATGCAAAGTAATAAGCAATATCTTCCCCTATCTCTCCGGATACCAGGTCTACATAACCTATATAGGGCTCTTTCAGTCCAAGATCCTTTATCACATTAAGGTAACCTTCCCCTATTGCTCCTGCCACATCAAGCTTACCTGCACTGTTTAAAGGTATATATACTTCAGGATTATATACATATCCTCTAACATTTGCCTGGTAATCGGATACAACTACAACGCCTCCTAATGGTCCATCTCCTTTTATCTGAATGGTGATAATATTATCCTGCGATTTTAACATTTTTGACATCATTGCAGCTGCAGTCAGAGTCCTTCCAAGAGCCGCCGATGCCACAGGAGCCAGTTTATGAATATTAGCAGCCCGGCTTACTGTATCGGTTGTAACTGCTGCAAAAGCTCTGACCTGGTTCCCGGCAGCTACAGATCTTATAATATAATCTTCCATATATTTTTCCTCCCTAATATAAAACCCCGGCATAGTATACATATCTACACCGGGGTTGGATGGCTACTTGAATATATTTAAAAGTTTGTAAGTTCCCTCTTTAATTAAGCCCTATGAACGTTAGCTGCTTGTGGACCCTTAACTCCTTCCACAACTTCAAACTCAACTTCAGTGCCTTCCTCCAAAGTTTTGAACCCATCCATGTTTATTGCTGAAAAATGAACAAATACATCATTTCCGCCTTCTCTTTCAATAAAGCCGAAACCCTTTTCAGCACTAAACCATTTTACTTTTCCCTTTTCCATTATAAAAATCCTCCTGAAATAAAACTTCAGCCGGTTAATACTACCAAGCCTTAATTAGTTTATCACACTGTTAATCCTACTGTCAACTTTATATAATCAAAAATTTTAATTATTTATGTGCACAATTATTATGTGTAAATATATCATAAATATTTATATAAAAATTTAACATTATGGTTTTCGGCATACAAAAAAAAGTCTCTCGCTTTTTTTCAGCGGTTTATTAAAAGACAAATTGTCATATACTACTATAAGTTCCAATCCGTTATCATTTATGAGTCTGCTTATTTCTTCGACTGAATAAGCCCTTTCATAATGAATTTCGTCAAATCTTTTATATAAATCAGACTTGTCTTTTACGAAAAATGTTAAATCAAATTCGCATATTTTTGTCCTTTTATTATAATTATTTGCCCATATGTAGGTAATATCATCGTTTATATAGTAAAAAACATTATTGTTTAAAACTTTTTCAAATTTATATACAGAGTTTACATCAAAAATAAACAATCCTCCAGGGTTTAAGTAATTCCTTACCAATTTGAACATGCTTTTAAGCTCTCTTTTGCCGGTAACATAATTTACACTATCCATAAGTGAAACAAAAGCATCTGCTGTCCCGTACAGTTCAAATTCCGACATGTCCTGATTTAAAAATAGAAGCTTGTCCCCTGCTATTTCTGTATCTTCAGATTTTGATACTGCCAACGACAGCATTTCCGAAGATATATCAATACCAATTGTATCATAACCCCGCTTGGCCATTTCAATACAAAAGCTTCCTGTACCACAACCCAGATCAACAATCAACTTAGGCTTATGGTTATTGTAATGAAATATCTTTTCTATATAATCTGCCCATTTGCAATAATCAATATCAGACATTAACCTGTCGTAAATATAAGCCAAGTCTAAATAAATAACTACACCCCCTGACAAAAGTCCGGTGGAGTGCACCTTCCTCCACCGGACTCAATCCTCCACTTATGCCCCTTACCAATATTTTCTTCAAATAAAATACGCTCTATATCCAATCATGACCTTGACAATTATTATATGCTGCCTTCTTTACTACCTATATTATCTGCGCCGGTCTTTTTCATCCGTTTAGTAACCAGCCCGCCTATACGCCCTGTTTCTTTGGCAGTTAGGCTTTTCCATCCGCTTTTCAAAACTTTGTCAAGTAACCCAAGTTCTTTAGCAATTTCATATTTTAGTCTTTTATTTTCCTTCTCCACTTTCTGCCACCTCCAAGAGGTAGTATATGAAGATATTTCTCTTTTATACATTTATCTCTATTAACTCGCCAATCTGTTTAATATTTCAACAGCTTTCTTAAGTTGAATATCATCCTCTCTCGGTATCTGGGAGATTGGCGTATATTTATACTTTTCATCCAGGTCAATATTTATATCGGGTTCTATTCCTGTACCATGAATACATACACCGGAAGGTGTAAAATATCTTGATATAGTTATTTTTATACCGGATCCGTCATCTAATGGAAGCAGGTTTTGCACTAAACCTTTTCCAAATGTTTTCGTTCCAACAAGAGCTCCCTTTTTGTGATCTTTTATTGCACCCGCCAATATTTCTGAAGCACTGGCGCTGTTTTCATTTATAAGAACAGCAAGGGGTATTTCCAGCTCCCTTTTATCGGAACGCTCTTCTTGCACATTTTTTTGTCTATCTTCAGTATATACAATAAGCCCTTCAGGAATAATTCTATCAACTATGTTCACAACTTTATTGTAATATCCTCCGGGATTATCACGCACATCAATTACCAATGCTTTAATATTTTGATCAAGAAGCTTTTTCAGGTGTTCTTCAAATTCTTTGTTAATTTTGTCATCCATAAAGGATATTAGCCGTATATATCCAATATTGTCCTGCAGTACCTCGCTTCTTATATTAAGCTGTACTGTTATTTTCTTTCTTGAGACTTCAAAATCAATAGGCCTGCCTTCAGAAGGTCTGTATACAGTTATTTTCACTGTTGTGTTTTCAGGTCCTTTAATCAATTTCACTACGGTAGACTCATCCTTTAAAGCTGTTACATCTTCATCATTAACCTTAATTATTTTATCTCCCTGTTTAATTCCAGCTTCATATGCAGGAGTACCTGTAAAAGGCTCCACAACAGTAACAATCCCATCTTTATCAGCAATTATTGAAACTCCTATACCAACATAAGTTTCTTCAGATTTCTTGGGGATTTCAAGAATCTTATCCATTTGTTCCTTGGTATAATACACTGTATATGGATCATCAAGAGAAGCTGCCATACCGGCTACCGCACCCTCAAGCAGCACGTTTTCATCCACATCTTCGTAGTAATTATCCTTTAAAGCTTTTCTTGCCTGATTAAACTTTTTAATGCTTTCATAGTTTACACTTCCTGTATCAAAGGATATTTGATATTTGTTGTTAAAAACCGGCCCAAGGAAAACTACGGCTGCTATTGAAAAGGTAATAATTGAAGTGACTAACACAATGACAATTATACCGATAATTACCGAACTTTTTTTATACATATATTTCTCCCCCTGTACTGCAATCATTTCTCTATTCTCTGCTCTTCGGACTTTATATCACTGACCTTATTATTAATAATATGATAACTTGATGGTAAATAACACATTTCCATATGATACATTTTTAATTTTTGAAGAAATACGTTCCAGAAGCTATCATTACGGTACTTAGAGCCTTTAAATTCAGATGCAGGCAAAATCAAACTCGTAAAATAATATGCGCCCATTTCCATATATCAAAATTTTATTATGGTTTAACATAATTTAACGGATTTTTTGTAGCTCCATTTACCCGGACCTCAAAATGCAGATGAGGGCCTGTAGACCATCCTGTGCTGCCAACCTTTGCTATAATCTGACCTGCTTTTACTTCCTGTCCTTTTTTAACCAATATTTTACTGCAATGAGCATAAAGAGTAGTAATTCCTCCTCCATGATCAACTACTACAGTGTATCCATAAGCGTTCTGCCATCCTGATATTATTACAGTACCTTTATTGGCTGCTAAAATGTTAGCCCCACTTTTACCTCCTATATCAACGCCTGTATGCATTGAATATGTTTTAAGGATTGGATGTTTTCTGTTGCCGTATTCTGATGTTATAAGAGATGAACTGGGCAGGGGCCATACCATATTTCCTTCAACATATTTGCTTTTTGATGAGAGGGTTATTATAAGGTTTCCCATTTCCTCAGATTTGGCTAAAAGCTCCTTTTCCTGTTTTTCTAGTGTAGCAAGTCTGCTCTTGCTTGATTGAATTTTTTGATCAAGGTTTGTTCTTGAAGCTTTCAGAGAATCTAATCTCTGCTTTTTCTCTTCTATTACCTTTTGCAGTTCAACTTTTTGCTCTGCTATTAACTGTCTTTTACATTCAACTTCTTTCTTTGCAAGTTCAAGCTCATCCATATCGTTTTTATCCTTCTTTGAAAGAAGAGATATAAATTCCAGTTTTTCAAGAAAGGCTGTGATGCTCTTTGATTCAAACAACATATCAAGGATAGTTTCATTCGAATTCTTGTATATTGCTCTTAAACGCGCCTTAAAACTATTACACTGCTTTTCATAGTTTTGTTCAGCTTCCTCAAGTGCTTTTTCTACTTCTTTTAAAGTCTTTTCAAGCTCGGCAATTTCCTTAATTAATTCATCATACTCCTGGCTTTCCTTTTTTTCAGTGCCGATTACATCCTTTTTCTCCTGCTCAAGCTTGTTTTTAGCACTTAACTCATTTTTTTTCTGCTGGTTAATCTGGTTTATCTGAGAATCAATGTTTTTCTTGTCTTGTTTGGCCTTGTCTAGCTCATCAGCATCTGCCAGCACTTGAAAAGTCCATGTTATTATCATAATAGATATTAATAATACTGAAATTGCCCGTTTCTTATTCATAAGCACCACCTATAATTTTCTCCTGTAATATTTTATCTTTAGCTTATTTTTAACTTATCTACTTACTTTTACTTGTCTTATTTCCGTTTATTTACACTTATAAGATTTCTCATTTTTTATTATTTATACCTTTAAGTATTTACGAATTGTTGTCACGCTTCCTGAAGCACCAACAATACACCCAAGAACGATATATAATAGTGCTACCCTGGCACTTACATCATTTAGCTTAAGTATGGATATAATACTTGTTCCTGTCATCAATAATTCCTTTGTAAACCTCATTTCAACAGCATTATAGCCATACCCTGATATAAGCAAGGCTACTATGGAGCCTATAAATCCAATTATAACACCTTCCACTATAAAAGGCCACCGTATAAACCAGTCTGTAGCACCTATATATTTCATTATACTGATTTCTCTTCGTCTTGCAAATACTGTCAGTTTAATAGTATTTGATATAATAAAAACAGAAACAACAAGCAATACAGTAGTTAATATACTATTAACTATTTGTATTCCATGGGTAAACTTTGAAATAAATTCAACAGTCTTTTGGGGGTAGGTAACCTTGTCGACTCCATTTATTTTTTCAAGTTCATCCATTAACATGGCACTGTCTTCAGGATTGTTAAGCTTTATAATAAATGATACGGGGAGAAAACTATTATCAATTCCTTCAAGCACGCTTGCATTATCCCCCAACATGTCTTTTACCTTCTCAAAAGCCTGCTCTTTTGTTACAATAGCAACCTGTTTTATCTTTTCATTTTGCATTAAAGCATCCTCAACAATTTTCACACCCACATCATCCAGCTCCGTGAGGCAAAAAACCTGCATCTCCGGCTGATCCTTCAATTTTCCCACATTATGATTGAAGTTTAGAATAATCATATAGAATATTCCAAATATTGTAAGTGAAGCCACTACTATACTTATGGAAGCCAGAGACATAAGTTTATTTCTATAAACATTTGTAATTCCTTCTTTAAATATATGTTTTATAGTTCTTATCTTCATTTTCGTATGTCCCCTTTTGTTGATCTCTTACTACCAACCCTTTGTCAATAGCAATAACCCTCTTTTTTAATGAATCTACAATACTCTTTTCATGGGTTGCAACAATCACTGTAGTCCCTCTGTGATTAATATCAACTAAAAGCTTCATAATTTCCCATGATGTATCGGGATCCAAATTCCCAGTAGGTTCATCCGCAATTAAAAGTGCCGGGTTGTTTACTATAGCTCTAGCAAGAGCTACACGCTGCTGTTCCCCTCCTGATAACTGTCCGGGATACATATCTGCTTTTCTGCTAAGTCCAACCAGTCCCAGAGCCATAGGAACCTGTCTTCTTATTTCCTTTGGTAAAGACTCTGTTATCTGCATTGCAAAAGCCACATTATCATACACTGTTTTATCCGGCAACAATCGGAAATCCTGAAAAACAACACCCAAACTCCGCCTAAGATAAGGAATTTCACTTCTGCTCATGGAAGAAACCTCATAGCCATTAACAAAAATTTCCCCCTCAGTAAGATCTTCTTCTTTAAGAATAAGCTTTATCAATGTCGTTTTACCAGAACCGCTTTGTCCTACAATAAAAACAAAATCGCCTTTATTAATTTTTAGATTAACATTGCTTAATGCAAGTGTTCCATTAGAATATTTCTTTGAAACATTAATAAACTCAATCATTGATAAGGTACACCTCACATAACATTTAACTATTTCTACATACTGATGCGGATATCTATGTTTTTCAGTATTCGCCTAAAACTCCTATGTGCCTTTCTCCACCTTATCAAGATACCTTTTAACCATCATAGAAAACTTAAATATCAACGCATCATCAAACATTCTTAAATCAAGTCCTGTCATTTTCTGTATTTTATCCAGCCGGTAAACAAGCGTATTTCTATGAACATATAGCTGCCGTGATGTTTCGCTCACATTCAGGTTATTCTCGAAAAACTTTTGTATTGTATGGATGGTTTCAGTATCAAGAAGCTCAAGCGAGTTATCCCTAAACACTTCATTTAAAAATAATTTACAGAGTGTTGTTGGTAATTGGTAAATCAACCTTCCAATCCCAAGATTGTTATAGTACACTATAGACTTTTCATTTTCAAAAATTCCACCCACCAACAGTGCAGTCTGTGCTTCTTTATATGAACGCCCTATATCTCTTATATTTTTAACCACAGTACCTATACCTACCATTGCTTTAACCATCAGTTCAGTATTTAGGGTACCAATAATTGTCTTTGCTATCCTCTCAATTTCTTTATTTGCCTGTTCAGATTTCAGTTCCTTGACTAAAACGATGCTTTCTTCATCCAAAACTACAATATAATCCTTGCTTCTATTTGGGAAAAGACTTAAAATAACTTCATAAGGATGAGCATCTTTAACTCCTTCTGTCCTAATTAAAAGCGCTACTCTGTTTATGTTGTTTGCTACATGCAGTTCCTTGGCGCGTATAGTAATATCACCGGGCAGAATATTGTTAAGCATAATATTCTTAATAAAATTGCTTCTGTCAAACTTATCATCATAATACAAGCTAATATTCTTAACGTTCAGAGCTATAAGAGATAAGTATTTCAAGCTTTCCTCATTATGAGAATGTAAAAAAACAACATATTCATATCTATTATTTGCATTAACCCGTTGGTACGATATCCCGTTTATAATCTGGACCTGTTCATCAATCTCCATAACTTTTGCAATATTGTCATCAATCCGACCCAGTCTCTCCTCATTTGAACAGGCCAAAATAAGGCCGTTTTCATCCATTATTCCACATTCAATATCAATAATATTATTTACCTGATTCAACATATCTTTAAGTAATTTAACTGACAAATACATCACTCCATATAAATACAATATATAACAACTCAACAGGGGACATTTCAGTATAGAGGTGTGTCCCCTTACCTTATATCTTATATCTTAACATAAAAAAATTAAAAGAGGAAGACAAAATATCTTCCTCTTTATGGAAACTTAATAAAATGGGATACACCCATATTCCTCAACCTTATTAATTTGCAATAACAACCTCTGTATCTTTATCAAACAAGTGAATTTTATTAGTATCGAATGCTACTTTAATTGTATCACCTGATCTTGCTGTTGTTCTCGGGTTAACCCTTGCAGTTATGCTATATTCCTCAACGAATAAATAAAGCAATGTCTCAGAACCAAGCATTTCAATAACTTCGACGTTGGCAGTTGCTACGCTATCAGGCATTGACTCCAGATATACTGCTTCATCATGTACGTCTTCAGGTCTTATACCCATTACAACATCTTTACCAATATAATCACCTGCAGATATTTTTTTGGCTTTACCTTCAGGAACCTTGAGGCTGTGTTTTCCGAATACTAGATAAATCCCTTCGCCGCGCTTCTCAATTTTAACGTTAATAAAGTTCATTTGCGGGCTTCCGATAAATCCTGCTACAAACAGGTTTACAGGTCTTTCATAAAGAGATTGAGGTGAATCAACCTGCTGAATAAATCCATCTTTCATAACAACAATTCTGGTACCCATTGTCATAGCTTCTGTCTGATCGTGGGTAACATAGATAAAGGTTGTTTGCAGCCTTTGGTGCAATTTACTAATTTCTATTCTCATCTGTACCCTTAACTTGGCGTCAAGGTTGGACAAAGGTTCGTCCATTAAGAATACCTTCGGGTCACGAACTATAGCACGTCCTAATGCAACTCTCTGTCTCTGTCCGCCGGAAAGAGCTTTTGGTTTTCTATCGAGTAGATGTTCTATTTCAAGAATCTTTGCTGCTTCATGTACTCTTCTCTTAATATCTGCTTTTGGAGTTCTTCTGAGTTTAAGACCGAAAGCCATGTTATCAAAAACTGTCATGTGAGGATACAGGGCGTAGTTCTGGAAAACCATTGCGATATCTCTGTCTTTGGGCTGTACATCATTTACGAGTTTATCCCCAATATAAACTTCACCTTCTGTAATTTCTTCCAGACCTGCAATCATTCTCAATGTGGTAGTTTTACCACAACCAGAAGGACCTACGAGAATAATAAATTCTTTGTCCTCGATGTCCAGACAAAAGCTACTTACAGCAGTAACCCCACCTTCATACCTCTTAGTAACATTTTTCAATACTACACTTGCCATTTTTTCCCCTCCTATATTATCATTACGGATTTGTTACGGGTTTGTCTCTTATTTAAATATATCATTTACTATCATTGTTCAACTAGCACACTTTTTAACAAATATAATTTTTGTATTTGTTAAACTTGCATAATAGTGTTAAAAACTCTATTGCATTTATATTCATTATTATGTATAATTATAAATTGTGTATGTACATATATAACTTACGATTCTAAAAAGCTTATGAAGAATTACAAATCGTAAGTTATATCAAGGTAACAGAAGCAAGTTTTAAATGCTTAAAACTTGTTCTATATAAGTGCTAAAAAGTAAAACAATAATATAATGATATAACAATAAGAGTGTATAATAAGATTATATACTAATATTCGCAAAATGTTAATAGTACTTCTATGCCAATTTGGAAAGTGATGTCTTCCGGGATAATTTTTGATAGCATCGGGAAGATGTATTACTTACGGGTAAGCAAAAATTACCCTCCAGAAATGCGCTTCCCATTGGCAATATAACAAAGTAGTAATAGGTTGTTAATGTTAATATGTTGTTTGTGGAGGGATAAATAAAATGATTTTAGCTGATAGTGAAAATAAAAAGGTAAAGGTATCTGTTATAGGTGCAACCGGATATGTTGGAATTGAAATTGTCCGTATCCTTCAGAACCATCCGGGCGTGGAAATTGCCTCTGTTATAGGACAGAGTTTTGTAGGTCAAAAAATCTCCGATATATACCCTAATCTAAGAGGTTTGTGTGATATTGAGTGCAGCAGTCTGGATATAGATAAGCTTCCGGAACAGGCTGATTTATTCATTAATTGTCTTCCTCATGGTATATCCAAGGATTTTATTCCCCTGCTGCTGCAAAAAGGCAAAAAAATAATAGATCACGGGGGAGATTATAGATACAAGAAAGTTGAAGTCTATGAGGAATGGTACAAAACAAAACACGAACTCCCTGAGCTTCTGAAAATAGCCGTATATGGTCTTCCGGAACTTTATAGGGATAAAATACGCAACACACAGTTGGTTGCTAATCCCGGCTGCTACCCTACCTGCTCCATTTTGGGTATTGCACCTTTACTAAAGAACGCATTAATAAATACAGATAATATAATAATTGATGCAGCCTCAGGGGTGACTGGTGCAGGAAGAAAATCCGATTTACCCTACCAGTTCTGTGAGTGTACGGAAAATTTCAAGGCATACAATGTATCCAGCCACAGGCATACCTCTGAAATTGAACAGGAACTGAGCATTTTAGCCAATAAGGAAATTAAGGTTTCCTTTACGCCCCACCTTGCTCCAATGAAGAGAGGGATGCTGGCTACCATATATGCCAACTTAAAAGCTGAAACAACTGCTGGTGAACTGATTAGCATTTACAAGGAATTTTATAAAGGTGAATCCTTTATTAGGGTTCTGGATGAAGGTAAACTTCCGGAAACAAAGCATGTTGCCGGGTCTAATTTTATTGATATAGGTATTGTTGTAGACAAAAGACTTAACAGGGTTATAGTGTTGTCTGCTCTGGATAATCTCGGCAAAGGAGCTTCGGGTCAGGCGGTCCAGGATTTAAATATAATGTGCGGATTCCCTGAGCAAACTGCTCTTTTAAACCCAGGACTTTATCTATAATATATAGGTGAGAAATGGGGTGCAGGATGTGGGAAGTGATAAGTGAGAAGTGAGAGGTGGAATATAGGATTTGAAATGTGAGATGTGAGAAGTGGACACA
>DAOSDD010000148.1:0-10952 GCA_035362115.1 Clostridiales bacterium
ATGGTAAGCTATATAACTGGTTCAGAAAAGCTGAATATTACAGTCGGTTAATTGAAATGAACAAACCTGTAGACTCTAAGAAGCAGATACATAGCAATAATATTTACTCAATCTTTATAAAGCACGATACACTCATTTTAGATGGCACAGTTTCTCCTAAATTTATAGAAAGTATAGATAGATACTTTTATACTCTTGAAAATCCTAAAAGCGATGAGAAAAGTGACAATCTCCTTGCTAAATATTATCTGCCGGAAAATAACAAGGAAACAATTCAAAGAAACAAGCAATATGTGCTTTCTAAAATTGACTGGCTGGTTGATAGAGTTTTATCTTATAATTTCAAAACTAATATTTATATTAAAATATTCTTTAATGCAAGTATAGAAGAGTATAAAAATGAAAGCATACGTTATTTAATCCCAAAGATATTTAATAATAACAATTATAATATTGAGACTAACGGTACAATATACGGGCTTTCAAACAATAATATGGGTTTAAATGCCAAAAAGCCATACTTGGAACATAAAACAACAAATTACAAAGTGCCTTTTAGAATTACATTAGATGATGCGTTAGAGGTTAAAAGCCTTTTTGAATGGCTGGAAAGCCAGAGCGAAAATAACAAGCCAGTCCATTATGGTTATATTCCTATTAGCTCTGAAGACCAATTCTCATTTTCCAGCAAAATTACTGATGAGACAAATAGTCATTATATCCATCTTGAAAAAGGGATCAAGTCTATAGTGGATGACTATGATTTTCTGCCTGGAATTACAGACAAAATCGAACCATTTCAATTAAATAATTATCTTTGTTTACCTGACTTTAACGAAGAATACATTACTAGTAGAAAAACACTAGAGTCAAAGGTTGATGATTTGCTTTACAATAAGAACCTTATAAAGAATTACAATATTGATAAACCTAAGATAAGGGCAGATTTTTCTTCACGACATGTAGATTTGCTAAATATGTCAAAAATTGCTATGCACAATTATTTTTGCAAATGTGATGATTCTTCAATACGGAGTTGTATTGACAGGATATCACTGGCACTAATAAAAGAATCGCTTTTTATATGTAGCTATAAAATTCTTGAAAAAAGCAGTGTGGCAAGTGCAATAAATTTAAGGTTATCAATGCTCAAATATTTTAGAATAGGAGGTAAGGAAGGAATGGGAGATATAGTAAGGGGTCTATCCCAAATTATGAAGGAAAAAATCATTGATAATAAAACTGATGAGTATAAGCAATGTGACAGTGATAGTGAGTTCTATTTCAGCTCGGGGCAATTAACCCGCTATCTCATATCTTGCAGCCAGGCAGAAAGGGTAAATTATAACATAATAGATCCAATATTGAATGCCAGGGATTCTCGTAAAATAAAAAATGAAGTTATGAAGCTGATAGATAAATACAGCCATGCATTAAGTACAAAATCATCACGATTAAACAACTTAATTTCGATGGTTATGGGTTATGAGCCGGAAAGTCCTGATAAAGTTCTTCACGATATTTTTCTAGCTGGTTTTGCATCTAAAAATTTAATTTATTATAAAGAAAAGGAGGAGTCAAAAAATGAAAAAAACAATGAATAATCGAGTGTATGGTGTTGTAGGCATTAAAAGTATTATGTCAAATTGGAATGCTGATTTTAGTGGAAGTCCAAAAAAAATATCAACCGGTGATATTTTTGGGAGTGATAAAGCTTTTAAATACCCAATAAAACGAATGTGGCAGATGCAGGGAGAGAAAGTCTTATATATAAAATCGTACAAAATAAGCAAGACAGGAAAAGAAGATGAAGCGGAAAAACTGCAGCCGAGGGATTTAAATGAAAGATATGAACAGATTTTTGGTATGCAACTAGGAGAAAAGACTCCATCAAAGGAAGTTCTTGCAAACTTGTTTTCAGCAATTGATGTTATGAATTTTGGAGCAACATTTGCAGAAAAAAAGCAAAGTATCAGCATTACAGGTGCAGTACAAGTTGGTCAGGGGTTCAATAAATATGATGACACTAATATAGAAACACAGGATATCCTTTCTCCTTTTAGAAATCCAACAGAAAAAAAAGAAGGGTCCCTGGCATCTTCACTTGGAAGCAAAACAGTTACAGATGAGGCACATTATTTTTATCCATTTTCAGTAAACCCTTCGAATTATGTTGATTACGTTGAATTAGGTATTGAAGGATTTAGTGGATATACTTTAGAAGCTTATGAAAAGTTTAAAAAAGGTTGTTTGATTGCAGCAACAGCATTCAATACAAACAGTAAAATAGGGTGTGAAAATGAGTTTGCTTTGTTTATTGTTTGTAAAGAAAATAGTGATCTTTATTTGGCAAATACAGATAGGTATATAGATTTTAGAAAAGTAGAAAACAGATGTAAAATTAGTCTTCTTAAACTTAAGGAAGTGCTTAAAGATAGACTAGATGAAATTGAAACAATAGAAATATATTGCAATAAACTGGAAGCAGATGTTGACACCTGCGGATTACCTTATAATGTAAATAATTTATATTAATGGTGGCTAATATGGATAATAACGCATTGAAATTTAATCTTTCGGGTAATGCGGCCTTTTATAAAAAGCCGGATGTAAATGCTAAAATCTACTTTACTTATAATAATATTCACAAGGTAGCATTGTTAGGGATGCTAGGAGCTGTAATAGGTCTAAAGGGATACAGAAATAACGAAATATTTGGAGAAAAAGAGGCAGACTATCCTGAATTTTATGAAAAGCTGCATGCATTGAAGGTATCAATAGTACCAAATAGTGAAAGAGGTTACTTCACTAAAAAAATTCAATATTTTAATAATAGTGTTGGATATGCTTCCAATGAAGAAGGCGGAAATCTTATGATCTTTGAACAATGGCTAGAGAATCCTTCCTGGTCTATATACCTCTTAAATGATGCTGGAGGAGTGGAGAAATATTTATGGGACAAGCTTTACGATTATTTGATAACTGGCAAAAGTGTATATATCCCTTACCTTGGGAAGAATGATTTCCCTGCAAATATTTCTGATGCCGAAAATGTAGACCTTGAACCATGTACAGCAAAGTTTATACACTCACTTTTTATTGGGGAATTAGATGCTTTGGACGATGATGAAACGATTGATGATGATAATGCCTTTATTTTTACGGAATATGCACCTGCGGCACTAGAAAAGGGAATAAATTTCTATAAATTTGAACGTATGATATATACAAACTGTAAAGTAAAAAATTCTCCTCGACATACATACAAGTGCAAGGATAGAATCTTGAGCTTCTATTAGAAAGAATTCTATCAGGAAAGATAATGGGGCGGTCAATATGATTATTGTTGAATCGCCCTGTTATACAATCTGCTAAGTCAATTTGAAATAGTTATGAATAATATAATGTTTTATACAAAGTTTCATCAAAAGATATATCCTAAATAACTTACAGGCTTGATCAGTAAGAAATAATTGGAAACAAACACTTGCGAATAAAATTGAAGATTTTATGCTTTTGTGAGGTGTGATACAATGTATAATTTGCTAAATGTTGATAACATAATTAATTCTGTTAAGATATGGGCTCATACCAAGAAAGGACAGCCTGCTGAAACGCTGAAGGAGCATAGCAGGTTGTGCCTGGATTATTATAATAAATATTGCGTTGCAAAAGGAATAGATTCAATAGTGTTAAAGATCATATCCGAATGTGGCTGTAATGAAATAGAGAGTAAAATAGTTTATGATATGTTTGTAAATGCTATTTACCTGCATGACATAGGGAAAATAAACCCATATTTTCAAAACAGACGTTTGAATAATCCTGAATATAAAAACCAGAGTACTGAATATGAGGGTAATTCAAATCATGCATTGCCTTCAGCTTACATTTATATGTGTGAATTTATGCAACTTATTGAAGGAGAGAGAAAAAGGAAGCTTTCTCTTTTTCTGTTTTCTTTTGCGTATTGTATAGCAAAACATCATGGATACTTAAAAAATACTGATGGCTTTTGTGATGATGTAATGTACTGTCAGGTAGAAAGTTACTATAACAAAATATTGAATCTCAAGAAGAATAGCATTATAACAACGGATAAAGGTTATGATAAACTAAAAAAGTATATATCTAGCGAATTAGCCTTTAATATATTATGCAGGTTATTATTTTCAGTAATAACTGCTTGTGATTATTGTGCTACGTCAGAGTATAAAAACGGTACCAAATTTGAAATAAGTATAATAGAAAATATTGATAAATTTAAAAGCAAATATGTAAATAGCAATATTTATAAAGGGATTATGAGATATAAGGAAGATAAAGAATATTTTAATGAGACTCCAATAAATGCACTTAGGAGCGATATGTTCTTAGAAGCTGAAAGTCAACTTAAAGAAAATCTGAATGGTAACATATATTATCTTGAGGCTCCGACTGGAGCTGGTAAAACAAATATTTCAATAAACTTGATGCTAAATATGATGAAATTGCACCCCAAAATAAACAATGCATTTTATATTTTCCCATTTAACACATTAGTTGAACAGACTTATGATACATTAAGCAAATACTTCACTAAGGATATTGATATGGCAGTGATAAACTCTGTAACTCCAATAGTAATAAAAAATGATAAAGACTCTGAAGAACCTGATTATAATTATTCATATTTAGGACGAATTTTTAATAATTACCCCATCGTTATTACTTCTCATGTAAATTTCTTTAATGCTCTTTTTGGATGTGGCCGAGAGCAAGTATTTCCACTAATTAAGTTATGCAATAGTATAGTTATTATAGATGAGATACAGAGTTATAAAAACAATATATGGCGTCACATTATTTCATTTTTAAGCATGTATTCGAAATTACTAAATATAAAAATTATTATAATGTCTGCAACATTGCCAAAACTTGATAAAATGCTTGATACGGAGAGGGTAGAATTTATAGATTTAATTAAGAATCCGGATAGGTATTATCAGAATCCATTATTTAAAGACAGAGTAGATATTGATTTATCATTGTTAGAATATGAAAAAACTGATTTGGATGTTTTAGCAGATAAGGTTGTTCAATATAAGGATAAAAAAGTTCTGGTTGAATTTATCAGCAAGATAACTGCAAGAAATTTCTATAATATTTTAAAAGAACAGCAGGACTTGAACGTAGTTGAGCTTACTGGAGATGATAATACCAGGGGGAGAAAGAATATTATTGAGAGGATTGGTAACTCTGATAACATAATAGTAGTCGCAACACAAGTTATTGAAGCTGGGGTTGACATCGATATGGATATTGGTTTTAAGGATATATCTATTCCAGATGCAGATGAACAGTTTTTAGGAAGAATAAATCGTTCATGTTTGAAAATAGGAAGCAAAGTGTATTTTTTCAATTATGATGATGCTTCAAAGATTTATAAAGGTGATTTGCGTATCAGTTATCCAATAACTAATGAAGAGATTGCTAAAATGTTTCAGTGTAAAGATTTTGAAGGTATTTATGCAAAAGTGCTTACAGATTTGAAAAATAAAACAGATCAACTTAATCGTGATAATATAAAAAATATTTTTAAAGCATGCCTTGAAATGAAGTTTAATGAAATTGAAAAAGCAATGCGCCTTATTGACTCAAATATACAGTTGTTTGTTGCTCATAAAATGGTAGTTGGTAATGAAATTATTGATGGCAGACAGGTATGGAAAGAATTTAAGGATCTTTGTGAAAACGATGACATGGAATATGCCGAAAAAAAAGTGAACATATCTTTATTATCAGAAAAAATGTCTTATTTTTCATTTAATATTTATAACATTAATAATATGCAAATAAGATGCGATGAAGAATTTGCAGGCTATTATTATATAGAAAACGGAGAATGCTTCATAAAAGATGGGAAATTTGATAGGGAAGAATTCTCACGTGCTATGAAGGGGATGTTTTTGTAGTGCTAACGGGAACAATCATAAATTACTTTTTTCATTGCAAAAGGCAATGCTGGTTATTTTATAACAAAATAAATTTAGAAGACAATTCTGAGGATGTACGGATAGGAAGGATTCTACACGAATTAAAAAATGACGGGAAAAATGAGATATCATTCGAAAATATTAAACTTGATAAAATTACTTCCGAATATGTTATTGAAATTAAGAAGTCTGATGCTGACATTAAAGCAGCAACTGCTCAACTTGAATTCTACCTAATGCTTTTGCTGGAAAAAGGAATTATTAGAAAAGGTAGACTGGAGGTTATTGAAAAAAACAAGCAAAACAAAAAAATGCATTATATTGTTCTTGATAATATAAGACAAGAAGAATTGAAAGCTAAATATAAAGAGATAGAAGAGTTTTTAGAAAGCTTGATCCCGCCCCAGGCTATCTATACATCAAAGTGTAAACGGTGTGCGTATTATGAATACTGTTTCATATAAATTAGTAGAAGAAAATAGGTACAGGAGGTGTTGAATTTGAAAGAAGAAACCAGATACATTTTTTCTAAAGGAAACCTTACCCGTAAAGACTTTTCGATACAATTTAAAAATGAAAAGGGAAATGTTTATTTACCAATTAAAGACACAAAGGAGCTCTATTGTTTTAATGAATTATCAATGAGTACCAAACTTCTTGAGATATTATCAAAGTCTGGAATAATTGTTCACTTTTTTGGATATTATGAAAACTATATTGGAACTTTTTATCCAAAGGAGTATTTGTTAAGCGGAAGACTTACAGTTGAACAAGCTTTAGCTTATACTGAAAAACGCATGGAAATTGCTAAAGCAATCGTAACCGGTATAGCAAACAATATTTATTTTGTACTATATCATTATTATAGACATGGGAAAACAGAACTAAAATCTTATTTAGATTGGCTAAGAAAAGATGTGCACTCATATATAAGTAAGAGTTCTGATATAAAACGTTTATTAAGTGTGGAAGGAGAGATATGGGGCCAATTCTACAATACTTTTAAAACTATTCTTCCTGAAGACTTTTCTATGAATAAACGTGTAAAAAGGCCGCCTGATAATCCTATAAATGCATTAGTTTCTTTTGGAAACTCTCTTCTGTATACAAAAACTATAACACAGCTTTATCATACACATTTAAACCAAACAATATCTTTTTTGCATGAACCTTCAGAAAGACGGTTTTCCCTAAGCCTGGATTTAGCAGAAGCTTTTAAGCCTGTAATTGTTTTCAAAACCATATTTGATTGTGTTAATAATAGAAAGATTAGTGTTGAAAAACACTTCGAAAAAAAGCTTAATTACGCACTTTTGAATGAGGATGGCAGGAAGGTTTTTATCAATGAATTTGAAGAACGTATTAACCAAACATTTGAGCATCCGAGGCTAAAAAGAAGAATAACGTACAAACAGGCTATTCGTTTAGATGCTTATAAGCTGATTAAATTTATCATGGAAGGGAAAGACTTTACAGTCTTTGATATGGAGAAAAGATCATGAGCAAAGAAATAAATTATAATTATGCCATTGTATTTTATGATATCGGAGAAGATAGGGTGCAGAAGGTATTTAAAATATGCAAAAAGTATTTCAAACATCATCAAAAGTCTGTCTTTAGAGGTCACATAACTCCTGCAAACCTTATAGCATTTAAAGCGGAGGTATCAAAAAAAATTAATAAGGAGTATGATTTTATTACAATAATACAAATGATTAGTCAAGCAGATTTTAAGGAAGAGACATTAGGTAATGGTGGTAAAAATTCCGAGGATATTTTTATTTAGTGTTTCAGGTACAAAATATATTGGAGTTTTTACTAAAGTAGAAGTAATCTGATTTTACCATTACAATATAAGTAATCAAGTTATAACAAAATGCAAATTAGTTAAACTAACTTTAATCAAAAACCCCTTAAATGTGTAAATAATTGTAGCCATATAATGGAGGGTAGATGTTATTATATTTGCTGATGAAAAACTTAATAATTATCTTAGGCATAATAGTTAACTAATACATATGGTGTATTGAAATTTTCATTTCCTTATAGGAATGATAAAAACAAGGATACTAAACCGATACATATGATGTATTTTAATAAATTAATTTGAATGATTATAATTTCTGCAGATATCTGAGTGAATAAATTTGGTATATATAAGCTTGAAATTCAGCTACAGTATCATTGCAGCTGAACTGATATATTTACTCTATTAACAGATAAATCTTCAAAATATGACAGAAAAAGAAATGGAAACGAGAATTACTATGCGAATTAAAAAGTGAATTTGTTTGACTTTTTCCAAGTACAGGTATAAAATCTTTAATAAAAAGGGGCTTGAAATTAGCTTGGCTAGAGGTAAAAACAGAAAAAGATTAATGGTTCTAGTTACCTTTAGCGTTCACTTGGAAGAAGTCCTGGCAAATCCAGATGTAATGCCAGAAAACGTGATAATTAATATTATAAAAACCACATTTTTCAATGGTAGAACCGATACATATGATGTATTGAAATATAGCTTTAATAGATCATATTATCGCAGGAGATACAGTAGAACCGATACATATGATGTATTGAAATTAGGGAGTATGTAAAAATAATATAAAAGGGAGCTTTAGTAGAACCGATACATATGATGTATTGAAATTTTTAAAATCTCCTTTATAATTTTATTTTCTTATCTGTAGAACCGATACATATGATGTATTGAAATAAATAATAGGATCATGGTTATGGATTAGCGGTCAAGGTAGAACCGATACATATGATGTATTGAAATAAATGTACGCTGATGGCATAATAAAAAATGCCGGACGTAGAACCGATACATATGATGTATTGAAATCGATACACATTTGAAGGGCGTGATCCTTCTTATACGTAGAACCGATACATATGATGTATTGAAATTTGTCCTGCGCTCCGTCACCTTTAATAGCCTCTTCGCGTAGAACCGATACATATGATGTATTGAAATCTCGTACAAATGCTCTCCTTAATAATCCTGTTAGGCGTAGAACCGATACATATGATGTATTGAAATAACCACTCGAATCGTTAAACATACTTGGTTTATATATGTAGAACCGATACATATGATGTATTGAAATCAGGCTATGTCTATCATGTCAGCCCTTATGTGATCCGTAGAACCGATACATATGATGTATTGAAATTAGTTAATGCACAACCGTTAAAAGTTATGAACAAGGTAGAACCGATACATATGATGTATTGAAATGCGAGTGAGCGTATGCCTACATACAGAATTCCTGCGTAGAACCGATACATATGATGTATTGAAATACGCCTTTCGCCTCCCTGAAATTCTTGCATTTCCGCGTAGAACCGATACATATGATGTATTGAAATACCCCAACCGCTATATCGTTTACATATATTCTTCCGGTAGAACCGATACATATGATGTATTGAAATTGGTGTGTTACATCTTGTATGGCCTTATCCTTTATAAGTAGAACCGATACATATGATGTATTGAAATAGGGATAAATATATCCTTAATGCCATTTATTATAAGGTAGAACCGATACATATGATGTATTGAAATATAAGGACCGGTCCACAATCGAAACGATCAATGACCGTAGAACCGATACATATGATGTATTGAAATTGTTTATTGCCATCTTCTCCGTCCTCGCTTTCTAATGTAGAACCGATACATATGATGTATTGAAATTTTGGTAACATTATTGTTATAACTGGCTCTTCGTTAGTAGAACCGATACATATGATGTATTGAAATCACTCGCAACAAGCCATTCGCCAGCTGCAAGTTGTCGTAGAACCGATACATATGATGTATTGAAATTGTTGCAATTATGCAAATGGTAGTAATTGCTTTGCGTAGAACCGATACATATGATGTATTGAAATAACCACTCGAATCGTTAAACATACTTGGTTTATATATGTAGAACCGATACATATGATGTATTGAAATGCAATGGCAGCAGAAGCAGAACGGAAAGAAAAAACAGTAGAACCGATACATATGATGTATTGAAATTAAGCACGTGTATAATATATCCGTATAAAATCTTTAGTAGAACCGATACATATGATGTATTGAAATGTCCAGTAAAGACCCGCCTACATACTGATATTCCTTGTAGAACCGATACATATGATGTATTGAAATATGCTTTATTAGGCAGGATAAAAGAAACTTTTAACGTAGAACCGATACATATGATGTATTGAAATCGGAATATTTTGTCTACACGTTCGAACCTTTGTGCGTAGAACCGATACATATGATGTATTGAAATGCAAAAACGCACTCATGGCTGGCAAAAAGAGGTTTTGTAGAACCGATACATATGATGTATTGAAATAATTCCAATGTCAGCTTCTGTAGCTCTTTTTCCCAGTAGAACCGATACATATGATGTATTGAAATCCATACAGTCGTGGGTTGTGAACTTGATAATGGTACGTAGAACCGATACATATGATGTATTGAAATCGGACATTGAACATCGATTTGGCAGGCAAGGGTTTGTAGAACCGATACATATGATGTATTGAAATAAAAGAAATCACACGTACACAAGATGTTAACAATAAGTAGAACCGATACATATGATGTATTGAAATAAGTTAAAGCACTAAGGGGCTGGCGAAACGTTAACTGTAGAACCGATACATATGATGTATTGAAATATAAGTGTACCAAACAAAGTTTCTGGCGATGTATTAGTAGAACCGATACATATGATGTATTGAAATTATATAATTCCTGATTATGCGGATGTAATGTTTTAGTAGAACCGATACATATGATGTATTGAAATAAAAAAGCTGTTTTTGGAGCTTTTAAGAAGGTGCTGTAGAACCGATACATATGATGTATTGAAATAAGATTACGATATAAGTGAATATAATGAATACTGCAAGTAGAACCGATACATATGATGTATTGAAATCATGTCAGCATGTGCTAAGATAAAA
>DAOSDD010000149.1:0-10915 GCA_035362115.1 Clostridiales bacterium
AAGGAATTTCCCAAATCCATCATTGCCGATTTTCCCGATAATAGCTATATTAAGACCAATTTTAGCCATAGCTATTCCAGAATTCACAGCACATCCCCCGGTATATAAATCCAACTGGTCCACCAAGTCAAGTTTCCCTCTATCAGGAAGTTTATCAACTGTCTTTGCTATTGCATCAGCCACTAAAATACCGACACATGCTACATCGTACATAACTACCACCCCTTTATTATCTTTTATGGTGTTATAAGATAGTTTCATCTTATTATAATGTTGTAATTTAATTAATCCTATTTTACCACAAAGCAGAGGGTAAGTTCCAGTACCAGATACAAATGGGCGCAAATTATATTTATGAAGAAATTACACCCATCGGTACTTATTCATCTTCTTTAAATACCGGCATATACTTTAATCTAAATTCAAACTATTTTCAATTAGCGCTATGCTTCTCCGCGTTAATCTATGTTATATAAATAAATCACTTTTATAATGATAAAAGCCTATTAGCAAAAATTCTTGCTGCAGGATTGCCATTCAGCTTGTTTTCAAGTTTTAGCTGACATATAATGAACCTGCCTTTTCCATATTTTCTTTCTCCAACAACCATAAAGCTGGAATATTTACTATTATTATCTTTATTACCGCTTACAAGGACAGGGATGAAATCTTCAGAGCAAAATACCGCATCCAGAATTGGCGTAATCATGTCTTTAGAAGAGTCATACCAAAACTTAAAATCATTATCTTTAAAATCTTTTACAAGGGGATGTCCCGTTGCCCGAGAAACAAAATGTCTTGGTCCCATTGTGCATGGAACAACCTTTATGTGTTTCCCTGAGACAATATGCTCACCAGGTTCTAAGGTAATAAATATTGCACTACTTCCATTCTCCACTGCCATATCGATAGTATCACTTTTTTCTTTATAACTCTTAAAATCCTGTATAAGAATAATCTGTTTTTTATCATTTTCTAAACTTTCTATAGCTGCCCTCAATTCTTTAGTAAGTTCAACTGCTGATCCTTCTTTATTTCCAACTATACATACTTTCAGATTATGTTCTTTAATGCTTGAAGAAAAAACATTCAACTGAATGCAGGTATCATGTAGCACATTATTATCATCTAAAAGACCGAACCTCACATTTATGCTTTCTCTTTCATCTACATGGGGAGCTTGAAAAGAAATATAACCCTGGAAAGTTGAACAGTTTAACCTAATATCCGCCTTGGTTTTTCCAGAGTATAGAATTTGTTCTCTTAATTCTATAAACCAACATATATAGGCGTTTTCAGGTTTAGTATTCATATCATTACAAATCCAGGCTTCAATATTTATACGTTCATCATCATAATATGAGCATCTGTCTGCTCTTAAATTAGTCATAAGAGGAGTAAGCATATCTCTATATGTATAGTATGCAGGTTTGGGTGTTCTTTCATAGTCTACCAGAGCCTTCATCCAACCTGAAGGAAATGCATCTATTAAAAGATGAACAGCAAAACTATTCATTCTGTTATCCCTTCTAAATGCTCCAGCAATTATTTTCATTGTAAACTGTTGATGCTCCCAGCTGGCATTAACCCATTCCTCTAATGACTGAGGTGTATCATACCAGAAATAATGAAACTTTCCTGTTTGAGCCATTAAAATATTATCCGGAGTCCATTCTTTTTCCTCCTCCGGTGAACCGGGAAGCCATTCAGAAGGATATTTCTTCTTCATAAGATTTACCGGATCCAAACCTTCAGCACCAAATTCTCCGCAACCATAATACCAGTCCCTTTTAACAAATTGCCAAAATCCTCTATTCAGCATGCCTATATCAATACCATGTCCATTATACCAGAGATTATAGCAGTGATTATCAGGCAGACAATTAGCCGGTGGGTCGTAATCTCCATCAATATATTTAATCACTCTATCAGGGTTACAGTTAAGTACAACAATACCGGCAGCCTCAAAAAAAGATTCAAGTTCACTTCTTGTTAAATTTCTATGAGGTTTGGAATTTGCATTAGGAAAGGGCTCATTGATAAATGATATCATTATATTACAGGGGTGTCTTCTTACATGCCTTTCCATCTCCTCGGCCTGTTTTATCGCTTCACAAAACAAGTTCCTACGTAAGCTTCCAAAAAGGGGTAAATCCGTCTGAGTCATCATTCCAAGACGATCACAGTAATCATATATTTCAGACTGCACTGGTCTTTGTGTAAATCTTAGAAAATTCAAGTTGCATATTTTTGCAATAAGGATATCATCAATCAATTGTTCCCAATCCTTTCTCATCGCACTTTGTTGCATAGCTCCCATAGTATTTGCACCTCTTAGACGGATTGGCTGTCCATTTAAATATATTCTACCCTTCGGGTTACTCTGAGTTTCCATTTTAAATGAACGCATACCAAATTGTTGACTATATGTGTCAACTACTTTGCCCCTGTATACCAGTTTAAGCTGCAATTGGTATAACCATGGTGTTAAATTTGACCACAAATATATATCATCTATTTCATAAGGTATACGAAGGTAGTTTATACCTGCACTCATTTTAAGAATTGTCTTATTTTCCAGTTCCTTATCTAGATCCCCTAATCCTGCTATCTGAATTGTCTGTGGACAGTAAATCATATTCTCAATAAATTTTTTTTCAAAATTCTGTCCATAAACAGAAACTTCAAGCATAATCTCTTTTTCTTCAATGTCACAATTATATATCTCAACCCATGCCTCAGCCTTACTATTTTCAACATCCGGTCTTACGAAAACATCTTTAATGCTTAACCGTGACCTTGCTTCCACAAATACATCCTGAAATATACCCATAGCCGGAGGACAGTGGTGCCATCCTCTTTCAGGATCATCATATCCCGGACCTGTTGCACCATATATTTTATCCCCATCTTTCAAGGTTGGTATATCATTTTCAACTTTTACAACCAGTATATTTTTCCCTTTTCTTGCGCAGTCGTAAAATTCGAACTCAAATGGAGCAAAAAAACCTTCATGAGACCCTAGATATGAATTATTAATAAATACATGTGCTCTATAGTCAACTCCTTTAAAAATTATAAATAGAGCTCCCTTTGAGAAATGCGAATCTGTAAGTTCAAATTCAGTCCTATAATATGTAGCTTTCTTTCCAAGAGGTTCACCGTAGTGTGGAATTCTAACTTCTTCCCATTTTTCTTTTCCCTCCAGCACATTGCAGAACTCTTTTCTATCTTCCGGTGTCTCAATCTTCCAATTAAATCTATCCAAAGTAACCCCTGTCCTCATAGATTCTAATTTAGGTGCCAGATCTCTCATATATATTGTATATTCGTTTTTTACCCTTTTTAGCTCTTTGGCAAACTCCTCATAGCTATTCATTTTTTTACCAGGCCTGAAAACTGCTTCAGAGTTTAACGAATCTGCAAAGAGATACTTTTCAGGCAGTTCAGGTGGTTTTGGTTGTATGAGCTCATCATCTCTATATTCAATTCTTTGTAAGGCAATATCTGCAAAAATATCACCAGATTCTTTTTTCAGCAAAAGTTTCCACCTCTTTTTTTAAATTGTAAAGCTATCAACATGATTAATATAACAATATTAGGTGTTTTCAAAAAATATATACACTCTATCTAGTCATACGAATATTAGTAAACTTCTTGAAATATCAATTTGCTGGTTTTTTTACTCTATAGTTTGCTAATCCAAGCAGTTTTTCAGCATTTTTAAAGTATATCTTCTCCAGCACATGTTCCTCTAATCCTATACCATAAATTTCCCATCTACCCCTTCTAGGAACAATACTGTCCTCATAATCAAAGTATTCATCCCAAGTTTCAAGGAAACGGTAATTTCGAAGATAATTATTCCCCAATGGGGTAGAATCTGTACCGAATAATATTCTATCCTGATACTTATTGAAAAACTTTCTTGCTGAATAAGGCTGTCTGCCTAATTCAGAAATTCTGCCAGCAATATCAACATACATGTTGGAACATAAATCCATGCACTCTGATACATATCCCAGGTTTTCGGAACTTGAAGCAACATGTGATAATACAAAAATAGTGTCAGAATTCTTGCTAACCATATTATATTGCATTTCCATAAGTTCCTCAAATTCAAAATACTCAGGCCCATAGAAAGACCAATCAGGTCTTCTGTTCAATTCCTCAAAACGCTCGTTATTTATATTAATAGGCTTAAAAAAAGCCTTTGGATCAGCAATATGTGTTAAAACTACCAAACCTAAATCTGCTGCTGTTTCCCATACAACCCTTAGCCTTTCGTCATCCGGTGGTATGCATTTCCCTTGTTTATCTTTTATTTTAAGATTCAAATCCTTCCAAACTTTTAACCCTTTAATACCTTTTGACTTAAAATCTTTTAATATTTGTTTAACGTATTTGTCAAAATCCGGATTGTCTATTTTGGTAAAATCCAGCCTTCCAAATGTAGTAATAAAATTATCATTATATTGCCCCGTTTTTCCCAGCATACGATCAAGTAACTCTGGAAAGCCATCTAAATTAACAATATGTTTTATACCAAAGCTTTTGAATTCTTCAACTACATTCTTAATATCATAGTCTATTTTATTGTTATATTCTTTCAACATATATCGTAAATGGATATGAAAATCTATTGCATTAAATCGAGGCTTCCTAACTTCATGCTCTTTTACCACTAATTCACTCTTAGGAGCATATTCTGAAAGCAGAATATTTTTATTGTTTGTCATAGTTAATTACCAACCTTGTTTTTTTTAATATAGCAATCTTAAAAAGATCCACTAAAATATTTAAATATCCTGTACAATTTACGATTTGAAAAAGCTAATGAAGAATTGTAAATCGTAAGTTATATCAAGGTAACAGAACAGGTTTTAAATGTTTTAAAACCTGTTCTATACAGTGAACCTTTTTGTTTATTAATTCATCTAATTTATCACTTAAGGTTATATATTCTGTAAAGGAATGTCGCCATCTCTGCACGCATTGCATTACTCTTAGGATTAAGCATTTTACCATCCCCTTTTACCAGACCTTCTTTTACAAGTGCAGCCATGCTTTCTACTGCATAAGATGCAACTTTCCCCCTGTCATCAAAACCTTTCAGATCTTCTGTAGTACCTCCAGTTTTAAGCTTTCCAGCCAGTTTCAATGCTCTTTGGGCAAGTGTCATAGCATCTTCTCTAGAGATATATGCTTGAGGTTTAAATTGGTTATCTCCAACACCCATTGCAATTCCAAGCTTCTTTGCTATACCAAGCTCGTTGTAATAGTACTTATCGGAAGATACATCACTGAAGTTTGAGCTAAACGATGTATTAAAATCAAGAGTTTTAACCAAAAGTACAATAAAGTCAGCTCTTGTAATGTATAAATCAGGTGCAAATGTTTTTTCAGAAGTACCTTTAATGATTCCCTTAGAAGCAAGTACTTCTACTGCTTTTTTACTCCATTCAAACTTATCAAGGTCATCAAAAGATTTCTTTACATAAGCAACTGCATACTTACTGAAGTGCGTTGTAGTAAATGTTACCATTCCAGTATCCGGGTTATATCTTCCATTGGTTACAGGTACAATGCTACCATTTCCGTCAATATACCATACTACAATGTGTTCAGGATTCTCCAGCTCATCTGGTGTTGGTACATAAGGCAGTGACACTGTTACTGGTGCATCTGTATTGTTCCAATTAACCACCTTTCCATCTGCTGAAATACTAATCTGTACTATTGGTCTTTCCCCTATCATACTGCTAAGATCAGCGCCAAGAGTTGAACTATCAATATTAGTTATACTAATTTCAACCTTTTCGCTTCGTTTCAATAAGGTATTTGTTAGCATATTATTTGGAATTGAAATTACTCCAAATCCTGTAACAACTTCAATATGTTTGTTCATTTCACCATGTGTCAATGTCCCAGTGGGAAGTTCTAAGCCATATTGATTTGCACCTTCATGAAGAGGTATCTCCAGCCTGATATTATCAATAGCTTTGCTTGTAGTTCCCTCTATATCCTTCATACTGTTTTCATCAAGTCTTAATATTATATTACCATCATTATTTTCTACAATAGCTGAAGACAATTCCCGCTTGTCATCCTTGCCAACCGTTACTATTACACTGCTGTTTACTGTAACTGTAATAGTAATATTCGCTACATATCCTTTGCTATTGGAGATATTTCCCTGAAGACTTGCAAATGTCCCGCTTATTGCCCTGCTACCAGAAATAAAACCATTATAACCTTCTGAAGACCACATTACTGGAAGCATTATCTTTCTTCCGTCATCCAGGGTTACTTCCACATTTTCAGGTAAACTTATATCCTTGAAGACTGTACCATAATCAACTATTATGCTATCTAATGCAGCAACTTCTACTATTTCATTAAGCTTACTCTCTTCGGTAGTAGTGGGAGTACCTGTATTTATATCACTATGTTCTGTTTCATCAACTTTCTCTTTCACAACAACTGTAATTTCTGCTGTTTTCTCTGCACTATTTTCAAGACCCTCTGGAAGAATTGCAAATGTCCCGGTAATTTTCTTGCTGCCAGCAACTAGACCATCATAACCTTCTGCAGACCATGTTACAGGAAGCTTAATCATTCTTTCGTCATCCAGGGTTACTTCCACTTTTTTCGGTAAGTTTATATCCTTGAAAGCTGTACCATAGTTAACTGTTATGTTGCTCAGTTGTTCAACTGATACTATTTCACTGGCACTTGTGTCAGGATTTATTTTAATGCCAGACACTTGTGATGATGTGGATACATTTTCCTTCCTTGAAAATACAGCTACCCCAGCTAATATGTTATTACCCATATCAATTTCGATTTCTCCCAACTTACTCCATTGGTGGCTAGTCTTGTAATAGCATGAATACATATTGCCTTCCTTTTCAATTTTTAACTCTGCAGGAAATGTTAGCACAGGACCTGATTTATAAGCTGTTGACCAATCTGAACTAGTACGATATGTCATTAAAATACTACCATTTGGTTGTATACGTATTATTATATTCTTTGCACCAGCACCATTGTTTTCATCGGCTGCACTGACTTTCTCCCTAAACATGACACCCGAGGCAGCACTGCTATGTGTATTTTCAAGAGATTCAATTGTTGCACTAATAGATGCTGTGCTTTCAGTACATTCAATTTCCTTATATGCATATACAAAATCATCAGTGTTACCGAATATATCAAAACCGCTGCTTGCAATAGTCAATTTACCATTATCGAAAACACTAATACCATCTGCATTGCCATATTTTTTCATTGTCCATCCGCCAAAAGCGTTTTCAACACCATCCCATGGCTGCTCAGGATCGCCTTTTATATAAATTTCTGTTGTTGTTATTTTGGTAATTCCCTTATAGTTTACATTAGTTATTATTATAGCATTACCTGTTCCAGTCGCTGTAACTTTTCCGCTATTATCTACGGTGGCCATGCTTTCATCTGCTGAAGTAAAGCTAATTTCAGCCTCATTAATATCAAATAGGGAATCATCACTCATTATTCCTTCTACCGATAGCTGGGTGGTATCTCCAATATACAGCTTATTAGAATCGGCAGTAGCAGTAACTGAATCAAGTGTATTATCAACAACATAAATTATAATGTCTTTACTGTAAACATCTTCATTTTTCTTAACATTTACAGTAATAGTCACAACACCAACCTTGCAGGCTTTGAAAAGACCATTATTATCAATAGTGGCAATGCTTTCATCACTGCTGGCATATTCAATAACATAGTCATCCGAGCTTATATGCTGATTATAGTCTGATTTTCCGTATACATTAAACTGCATTTGCTCATCTACATTTGCCCATGTTTTCTGTGCTTCCAGAAATACTTCCGATATTTCACTACCAACTATTACATGCATTTGTACAGTCTCTGATACACTGCCCTTTTCTACTACTACACTAATTAAAGCAACACCAGGGTTATTCGCTGTTACTGTTCCATTATTGTCCACAGATGCCACAGAATCATCATCACTTGAATAAGTAATAGCTGCACCTGAAAGGTTTGCTAAATAGCCGGTAACTGTCCTTGCTGTAACTTCAAGATTTGCTGTTTCTGATACATCAAGGTTTATAAAGGATTTATTAACATCGCTGCCAGATTTTCTTACGAACACTCTTCCAATATCTTCATTAACGTCACTATATTTGAATTGCTCTGTAAGTCCTATACTCTGGATGTCTATATCTTCTACCCCTAGTAAGTATGCCGGAGAATCATATTTAAGTCTATAATCGGAGTTATCTGCATCCATAAATATTGGATCGGTTGTAAGAGAATGTGAATCATACCTGTTGTTTTGCTCCATTTTCCATAACTCAAAGCTATTACATGGAGTTCCTCCACCAATATTATATACCTCATCATCGTTATAATGTAAGTTGTAATCTGAATATTTTATCTTATCGTCCTTATAATCTGAATAGAAGTAATAAATATTTTCACCTGTATTATAGGTAACATTGTTTTTGTATTCAAGGTCATAGTTTGGTTCATTAAACTGTGAACGCATTCTTGATATTATTGCTGTAGCATTGTTTGCTATTATGTTGTTTGTAAATTTATTACCAATACCTTTAGCAAATATTGTACTCGATAAGGAACCTCCTCCTGAAACGGTAAAATCACTGACAATATTTTTTTCTACAATCCACCCATCAGCTGCATCATCGAGATATATCCCATATCCGGAACCAAAGGGTACACTACTGTCATGAATATAATTGTTCCTTAAAATATTTCCCATATTTGTTCCATTTGAATATATTACACCTGTATCTTGAGAATCTGTATTTGCACGTGACACATCATTGTATTCAATAATATTACCGGAAGTATGGATAAAATCACGGTAATTATCAGTTGTTACCAGTACACCATCAAATTTTTTGCCTAAAGTCTTGCCCGACCTGGCATTTGTATCAGCGGCAATGGCAAAGCGGGTAGTATCATGGATAAGGTTGTGTGAAACCAAGTTATCACCACTCTGACGAATGTATATACCGTAACCTGCTCCAGTAATACTGCCAGTATCATAAATGTGGTTATTGACTATATTATTATTCTTGCTTACATGATAAATAGTTGCAACAGCTCCATTGTAACCTGTGACCATAATGCCTGAGCTACCTATATCATAGATCAAGTTCCCCTCAATCACATTAAATTGAGCAAAACCTTTAATATCAATAGCATTGCCACCTGTGTTATGTATTTTACAATCTTTTACTACTATATTTGATGCATTTTTCAATGAAAAAGCATTTTTACCTCTATCCGAGTTCCTGATTGTAATACCTTCAAGCACAATACTATCTACCGGGTCTTCTCCTGAATTTCCAATAAACTTAATAATATCATCATTCATAGGTGCTATTATTTCCTGATCTTCAATTGATGTTTGACGTGGCCAATAATAAAGGGTACCCGTTGAAGAATCAAGGTAAAACTCCCCAGGCTGATCAAGAAGCTCCATGGCCCCCTGTACATAATACCTTGATCCGGTATCCAAAGTATAAGTACAGCCAGAAGCCAGAGTAACCAGACTGCTTTCATAATTAATTGATGATACACGAACAGTGTCTGCAGACCAGTTGTAAGCACCTGACCACATTAAGACCTCCAGTCCAGACGGATTTGCAACTACAGGTATATCACCCTTGTCACTATCGAATACAAACTGTGATTTTGAAAGTGGATTTGCTGCAATAGCTTTGTTGTAGCCTGAATTGGGATATCTTGCTATAACGCTGCGGACTCCATTCTCATATAAGGTAGAAAATCTATTGTCACCTACATTTGTCTTATAAATACTGCCTTCATGCAACTCCCATCCAGTCACCGCAAAACCGCCGTTAATAATCGGTGTTTCGTCGTTGTAGTTCTTATATATGATTTTATATCCGTCCCTACCACTATCATCTGAATTAAATTCTAATGAAGAAGTTAAGTTATATGCACCACCTCGCAAGTAAACAGTAATATCTGAGGTCATGCCATCCGCAATTACCTGCCTTATAACATCTCGTACATATTCAATTGTAGCAAATGGTAGCTCAAAGGTACCATCATTATCATCGTCCCCATTTATAGGATCTACATAATATACATCTGAAACAGGTATCGGCTTTTCTTCTGTAGAAGGTGAAAGAGTAAATTCAATTTTATCAAAACGGCCATTGTCACTTCCATTACCAGTCACATCAACTCTGATGGTATCATTGCTTATAATGCTAATACCTGTTATTTGCTTAAAGGTATAAGTATCTGTATCTGGATTGGGTGAACCAAGATCAACATCAGCTTCCCATGTTTGTATTACAGTATCTCCAACAGTCAATTTATATATTGCTTTTCCATCATTTTCATCGAAATAGTATATTTTTGCATCATATGTGCCGTTATCACCAGTAAATGTTCCTTCGGCATAGCCAGTTTGTCCCCATGGGGGCCTTACTACAATTGTATTAGTTGGAGTGTTTTTCTCCTTACTTAGATTGCTCAAAGTCATGCTTTCTGCTTCCATAACGATCACAATCGGTTCAGGAGGAATTGATGTGCTTGTAAGCTCTATCTTATCGAGATAAGCACAGTCATTGTTTTCCGATGTTCCTTCTATTCTTATAACATCATTTACATTTATACTTACCGACATAATTTCACGCATAGTTAAAGTTTGAGCATTTATTTCAGAAGAACCTAAATTCTGGTCAGCTGTCCAACTGTCAATAACTACCCCACCTACAAGCAGCCGGAAAATTGCTTTTCCATCATTTAAATCGTAATAATGTACTTTTATATTATATTCATCTGCATCCCTGTAAACACATGCTCTACATATCCCGAACTGCCCTCAGTCAATCTTATA
>DAOSDD010000150.1:0-10910 GCA_035362115.1 Clostridiales bacterium
GATAATACCCGTAATACACTACTTTGGATATGATGTTTTTCTTCTTCTGGATCTTCATAGTAGTTATACCGCCTATTATCTCCTCGAAGCTGCTCAATAGCTCTAAAAACTTGGGTTAGCGGACGAAAATAGTGTGCAACTTCTGCCCACTTTTTTACGGCTTGAATGTTTCCATCTTTTATTGTATCTACACCTTGTGAGCCATTTAATAATTCAACAGGCTCTGCAACATTGAAAATATTCCTTGCTGATTCATATGCCCCTTTTTCAATTAACAAACTACAAAATTCAAGTGCTTTTGCCTGCGAAGTTCTTAACTCTTTACCGTGTATTATATGCTTGATTGCTGCATCTACGCCATTTAGTTCCAATAACAACCTTGGGAGGTCAACGTCATTAATATTCTCATCTCTCTCCCTGAGTTCCTTTTCTATGAGAAATTGTCGTATTACACATAAACCATCATTCTCTTTTGCAGCAGCTTTAAGACACAATGTTATATCATCTATGATGTCATCCAATGGCCGAAGTGAATAATATTGTTCTCTAAAATAATCCTGTTGTCCAATCTCAATAGTCTTCTTGTCTTCTCCGGCACACGAATAATGATACAATTTTTCCCATGACCATTCAACGTCGGCATCATTATTTGAAGCAAAGTGTGCAAGCTGTTTATGGAAGTGACTATTCTGATCTCTCCCAAGTAAATCTCGTTCTGTCTTTTGCAATATAAATTGTCTAAAACTATTATGAAAAAAGTGCCAACGGGTAAAATTATCCACTCTAAAGAAGTGCTTTGTCTGTATAATAAAACGTTCTACAATTGTTAGTCCAAACCACTTTTCGACCTCAATTAAGTCTATTGTTCCTCGTAATCTCGAAATAAGTGCTAATAATTCCCTGATATCTTTATCAGATGATATACTTTTCCAATACACTTCATATGCTTGATCGATATGTCCAGTATAAGGATTAGATGAATTAAGAATTGTATCTATTTCATCATGCATCCTATAAGTTTTTAGTTTTTGCAATAAGTAATGAAGAGCCAGTGGGTGCCCGTCTGAGAGTTTAAATATCGTATCCTTTTGAATATTTGTTAATTCAATAGGAAATTCAATAGAATCGATGACATTAAAAACATCAGTACGCCCTAATGGATTCATCGTTAAGGTACGTCCCTCTTGCTGCAGTTGTGTTTGTATATTTGGTGATAATCCAGCTAAATCAATCTTTTGTGTACCAAGAATAAACAAAGTACCTTCTGGTATTGCTTCTGGATTAGGTAGATCCATTAATAATGTTCTTTCCGGTGATTGTTCTCTTTCTATATGATCTAGTCCATCTACTATAATAATTGTGCGAATTCCATCTACTTGCCACATTGATCTTAATTCTGAGAGCTGAGAACCCACGACTTCTAATAATTCTTCTCTACTCTCTGGAAATGCTTTACCTTTCCCTCTTATACCATGATTCTTCAGTGCTAAAACTAAGTCGTGTAGAAAATTTAAAGATTCACCTCTTCCTAAACGCGTATCATCTTTTATATATGCATAATAGCGGATAACTCTATAGCCTTTTCTATATCTGAAGGTCTGAGTAAGTGTTGTTGATTTACCAGAGCCGGGCGTACCAATTAGTGCAAGGTAGCCATTATTAAAACTATTGAGACTTTGTTCAATGTCATTAATGGTTGATAAAATAGGTTGATAAGTCTTTTCATCCACCCAGAATTCATGCGGAAATCTAAACTTAAATCTATTTTCCCATCCTAAAGATTTTAACAGTTCCTGGCAAGTAATTTTAAGAATCCTTTTTTGCCCACCAGCAGCATTCATTAGAAATTTAAATATTTCATTTTTATCTTTTCTTCTTTGTAGTGTTACTGATTCCTGATCTTCTGGTTCAAAAATTTGGTAATTGAAGTCAAAATAACAATCCTTTACAAAGAGTAAAAATTTCTCTTCATCAAAGCAAGTAACATCTTTAATTGTGTTTATAGCAGCTTTCCATCCCTTAGGGATTACGCTAAAACCATCTTTTATCCAATTTTTATCATCCCAGCAATCCCTTAAAAACGCTTGGAAATGTTTATACCGAGGAGGTTCGTCATCTGAAACAATTGTATCGTTTGTAGAAGGTATATCATTTGATACTAAATGAACATTTATAATTCTATCAGTATGAATCCTGGTCATAGCCTCCCAACCTTCTGCAAGCTGCATAATTAGTGGAGGTTTGATAACTTTGTTTTTGCTTTTCTGCGGTTTAATAATATCATTAAATGTTTTTGCTCCTGCAAATTCTCCCCATTTAACTTGATATGCATCCAATCTCCCCTGTGTTGCAATTTGAATATCATCCAGCTTCTCAGCTTCGGGGTCCATAATTCCGATCCATTCAAAAGTACCTTTTAATAAAGCGTCATATATAAGTTTAGCTGCAATCTTGTACTGGGGTACAAATCCTATCAGTGCACTCCTTTCTCCATCGGCAGCATTATGTATGTGATTATTTTCTCCATCCTTCATTTGTATTACCTCACTTTATAAAGCTCAGTTAATAATATTAAATAATGAGTACATTTTAGTTTACTATAATTGCCAAAAAGGTACTCAAGCAAGCTTAGTCATAATCTAGCAAACAGCTTTTTATATGCATGTTGCTACTTGACATGATAATTCTCTCTCCAGTGTTAAACTGTACTTCAACGCTCTATTGTGTTCCTTAACAGGAAGTAAGCATCATATACATGATAAGTCATAATAAAACTACATGTCAGATTCACCTTATATTATATAATGAATTGTCTGAACCTCTTTTGGACAAATCAGCTTTCTTTTTGGTGTAAATCTTGCACTATAGTCATTTTTTATATTTTATAGTTATCATATATTTTTATAATATCTTCCGGGCTGTCAAACTGCATACCTCCAGGCTGAGAATCAAATAAAGACTGAATATCAATGTATGCTCCCATTGCATTTAATGCAAGTATCATTTTCCCTTTTGCATCATCAAGCTCATTATTATCAATACTTTTTATTACTTCATTAATTATCTCACGCACATCTGCTGCCCATATAGCATACCTTGAGTATGTTGCCGAAGCATTATCATCCAACTGATTAAAAGCTACACGTTCCAGCCTACTATAAACCATAGCATCAGAGTTACCATTGCAATATCGATTATCATTAAAAACTTTTTCCTTACCAAGCGAAGAATAAAAGTTTAGAATAATCCTAACATAGTCTATAAAGTTTTCTTCCATTCTCATGTACCTCACCCACATAATAATAATTCTATATATAAACCCAGTCTCTATTTATCTCCTGCACCAGCCAGGCTCTTGCTCAGTTTTTGCAGCATTATAGCATCTTTACCTTTGAGCACTACTTCACCACATTTTGGGCATACATATGAACTAACATCTTCTACAGTCAACTTATATTGACCCCATCCAGTGTTTATGGGTACAGTTTTCTTTTCCATTTCCGTATTACAGATATAGCAAATCTTAATCATAATGAACCTCCTACTTGGCGTTTTAAGAGTATTTTATCCAAATCATTAATGATTGTTTGTTTCATCCATTCTTTGAAAACCAAGCAGGCTTATGGCCTGTTGCTCTCCCTCCTTTGGATGTATAGCTGAAATTGAAGCCTAAAGCAGCAAAAGCTTTTAATTCCTTTCCAAGCTTTTCATCTCCAATAACCCAAAGAGAACCTCCCTGTGACCTTTTATCTACAAACTCATATCCTTTCCTTTTCAGGAGTTTACAAATATCCTTCTCATTAGGCTGTTCTGTCAACAGCTCTTGATCTGGCTTATTTTTTGCTTTTTCATCTAAGGATGTCTCTGCTTGCTCCTCTTTTAAGCCTGTATGTTCTTTATTAATAGCCCTCTGAAAGTTTAAACTGTTCAAATCTTCGATGGAAAGCTGTCTATTTGTCAGATTTAAGTCTGGCAAATCAAAACTTAACTGCTCCGCTTTAAAGCTCTCTCCAAAGATATTAAATTTATCCTCATTGATTACCTTTAACTCCTGCTTCTCTTCTTTCTGATATAAAGCCTCCTGGGTACCCATTTGCGTAATATTTTCCCTTTCTGTTCTATCTTTAACGTATGTATTTATATCTATTACATTTAAAGCTCTGTCTCTATTATTAACTTCAGTATTAACCTCTTCACCATGCCATTCCCTACGAATCTGTTCAGCATGCCTTTTTATCCCATCAATTATCTTGCTTCCAATAGAATTCTGATCTGAGGTATCTATTTCATCAGATAAGTAATTGGGCCTTATGCCGTAAGTCTCCAACTCTTCAAAAACCCATTTCATTATATCTTTGGGATTTCTATAAAACGCACTTCCTCGGATTCTAATAAATCTCCAACCTAGCCTTTCCAGAATGGCCTGCCTCTTTAAATCCTTCGGCAGATCCTCAAGTGTATGCCACTTTTCACCATCGCATTCCAAGGCGATACGCTTATCTCCATCCTCAACAACCATATCTATCCTATATGCCCCAACATTCCACTGAGGAGTTACTTTATAACCTTTGTTAAGGAGTATGTTCATAACTTTATTTTCAAAGTCTGACTCGGCATGTTTAAGCTTTTCTTCATTTTTATCGATAGATGGATTAATGGCATGCTTAATCAACCTAAGTCTTATATCATCAGGCTTCAGATCTATTTCCGGATTTAGCGAATGCACAACCCACATTTGATCTTTTGCTCTACTTGCTGCAACATTATACTTTTTCCTATTAGCATCATTATTGCCATCTTCACTCAATAGCCTTACAGGGCCACCTTTTTCACTAGGTCCTTCAACAATACTCAAGAATATTATATCTCGCTCATCCCCCTGGAATTGGGAAGCAGTTCCACATTGAATCCTACGTTTCTCATATTCTTTAGGGTCTAAATTTACTTGTAAAAGCCTTTCTATTTCATAGGCTTGCTCCTGTCCCAGCAGTGAAATAACCCCTATTGTTTTCCCTCTGTAATTTTCATCTGCAACACAAGCACATATCAGAGAAGCAATATACTCAGCTTCAACTTCATTAATTTTTTTAGGTGTCTTAAAGGCATTGGGAACTCTACATTCAACCACAGAGGGTTTTATATTAACAGTTGATGCATCCCTTAAAGGTTTTATTTTTCCGTTATAAGACAACTGATTACTAAACTCAATAATCTCTGGCAAACACCTAAAATGCTCAGTTAACATCATTGGCTTAAAGCCTGCTGCTTTGGCCATATCATAAACTGAGGTCTTTCCATTATACAAATGACTATTTGGAACTCCTTGTAAGTGTTGTTCAATCAATGCACTTATTTCTTCGGCTTTTATTCCCACTGTATCAGGGCTTACTTGCTCATCATCTCCAACAATAATTACTTTTTTCCCCAAATATAATGCTGAAAGAGCCAGTATATCTGCTTGGCTGGCTTCATCAATAATTACTACATCAAATTTATTTTTCTGCGGATCAAAATTCTCAGCTACACGATTTAATGGCATGATCCATACTGGGATTGCAGTTTGGCAAAGTGGCATTAATTCTCTTGCTTTCTTCAATAACGCAGGTGCTGTCTTACCAGTCCCTTTTCCAACCTGCTTTATTGTTGTACGCCACCCCTCAATTGCCTGCGTTTGTGCCCCAGTTTTATTCTTAATCTTTTCATACCATGCCTTTTCATAAGCAAGCTTTCTTGCATTCTGCATTAATTGTTCATTAATATAGCTCAATTCTTTCTGAATAGCATTTACATCATAATTATCAATCCGGGCTATTTGATTGCTCAATTGACGCCATTTCCAAGCTGCCTCTATATTTTCCGGCAACTGATGCTCACCATGGATACCTTCTCTATTCTGAATTGCTTTAGTCCAATCCGGAGCATAAATTTTTAGTTGTTCTATCAATCGGCAACGCCTTATATACATTTCTTTCTTTTCCAGTATATCAGAAAGCAACTGATACACTTTTGTATATACATTGGCGTCTTTTTCAACAACAGCATAGTAAAGCTCCTCAAAGGGTTGCCCATAAGTTTTATATTCCTCCAAATAAACCGCAAATCCAGTCCATTCATTTGCTAGTTTACTTAATAATTCTGCAACATATCTCTTTTTCAAATCAGAAAGCAATACAACTTTAAGTAATTTTGTAATAGATTCTACAGGGCAATCAAGATCTATAGTACATAGTTCCTCAAATTTAGCTTTATCTGAACATAACTCAGCCAACTTATTAGTAAATTCTGACCAGACCTTCTTATACCAACATAAAGAGGAAAGAATCTTTTTATGATATTGCTTTGCTTTTTCCTCAAAGCTATCTACCGATAAAGGTACAGCTTCGTTGATTTCCGACAAGAGTTTATTAATCTTATTAAGTATTTGAGCCCTTTGTGCTTCATACTCAATAATAAGCTTTACATTTTCAAAATCAGCTCTGTTTTCAATAACCCTTCCGTTATTAGTTATTTCATCCCTAAGTTTTTTCCATTTAGGTTTAGTAACTGCAGTAAATAAAGTCACAGGTGTTTCTTTTCCTGAGCTGATAATCTCATCAAGAATATGTATACTTTCTGCCGTTATTATATTTTCCGGCATACTATAGTTGTTATCAAAGCGAAGCCTTCTATATTTTTCATAGTGTGCAAGTAATTTATCAAATTCCTCAAAAACAGCAGTCCAAAAAGAGTTGTATATACTGTCCTTAATAGTTTTATCAATAATTGATAGTTGATAAACTTCCATGTTAGCTAAACTATCCAGAATATCAGTGGCAGTTTCTAAAAGCTCATATAAAGTGTCTTCTTCAACATTTTTCTTTAATATAAAAGCTGGCTTCCAGCCTTCAATTTCCTTACTATATTTAATGTAGTTTTCAGTATTAATTCTGAAAGAGTCAATACTCCATAATGAAGCTAAAGACGGTAACTTCTTGCGGAGTAGTTCATCTTCTTCCAGTGATATTTGCTGATTTGAATGGTACAAAAAATCCAAATTCTCTGTAGACAGTGGTAATCCAATTCTATCATCAGAAGTTGACCCTGGAATATAATCAAAATTACCGTATCCAGTATTAATAAACTTAGCTGCATCTATTGGTGATATCGTATGATTATCAAATATGATATCCTTATATTCCAAAGATCTGATATATAAAAGTTCTTGGCTTTTAGCCTTTGACTTACTTATCAGCTCTTTCCGTTCATTCTCCAGTCTTTCAATTTTTTTCTTTGATTCAAATAAATCAGTAGAGGTGCTTTTTATGGCTATCTCATTTATAGCGTCATCCATTTCTTTCTTTTGTGAATTCGAGCTTAATAGACTAATACACAGGCTCTGTAGATTTATGTCTTTATTATATTGATCTTTATACACCTTTTCTTTAAGCACAGTCAAAGCCTTTTCAGTATGGCTGGTAACAAGCACACTACACCCTTGGCTTAACAAATGTCCTATTAAATTCGCTATAGTATGTGTTTTTCCTGTTCCAGGAGGTCCTTGTACCAGAACTGCACCATAGCTATTAAGATATTTGATTATTTTGAGCTGCTCATTATTAGCTGGTAAAGTCAGCAGAACATCTTGGTCAATACCACTTTGATTCCAGTTATCCTCAATAACATCTATATCAGTATGTTCTTTATAATTACCGACCATATTCTTAAAAAAAGCCGGTAAGGTTATATCTTTATTCTCTTTAAGTTCTTCAATGATTTTTTCAATAAACACAGAGAACCCTAAAGTCCTCTTCCTGAGAAACAGCGTTGGTGCAGACATAATCATTGGCCCATTATAGCCATTTTCGAATACTTCTACACATTTCCCTTTTTCATCAACGACATTTATAAGACGTTGAAAAAGTCCCAGGATATTTGCAGTATCCGCAATATGGTATGCATTTGCTTCAATGTCTTGAAGGACATCTGACAACATTTTCTGATTAATTGTAGGAATAATCCTAAGCATGGGTGTATAGAGTTCTGTTTTCAGTTCCTCACATTTAATAATAAAAGATGGTTTTTCAGAATCAAATTCTAATTGGACTCTTTGTAGTAGTACAGGATGATCTATTATTCTATCAGCCATACTCCAACGAATATGACCATCGCCCAATATAAGCTCTACACCTTCTGATTCCTTCTTCATATCAGAATATAACCTAAAAAGATTATTGTATAAAGTGAGCCCCTGTTCTTTTGGTATTTCTACTGCTCTCCAATTATTCCTTTTCTTTATCCATTCATCAAACAGGATTTTCCGAGTTTCATCATCAATAAAAAACTCCTCAACTTGGTCAACCTTGTCATCTTCATTGAGTGCCTCTTTTACTAAGACTTCTTTATACTGAATATTTTCAACATTAAGCTTTTTCCAGTTACCCTCAAGCCAATCTAGGATCGATTTATCTGGAGCAGGACATGGCTCCAAAGTGGGCCTTTCGATTTCTAATATTTTTAGCTCATTAAAATCCTGCACAGTATATATCGACCACAACTCTTTTATTTGTGGTAAGTCTGAAAATCTCATAATCCATTTTTGTTTATCAATCTCTGTTATAACAGGATTGGACAGTTCATTGTAATCTTTTAGAAAGCTAAAAATGTTATTTATTTGAGCCATTTTTACCTCCAGAGTAACAATTACGTACAAAATAAATTATAGTCACTTTTTACCATTTACATGATAACTATAAAGTTTTTTTGCTAATCCCTCATTAACTGAATAACTAACTATACATTATCACCTCTGTACTTTTACATTCCTTTTTAAGTCAATATTCCCGTCCATGTAATAAAATCCCATATTGCTTACTACCTAAGTATCTATCTATTCAACAAGAAAATCAAGTAATACCATACAAGTTATACATTATATACAAATAAACAATTCAAACTATTTATTTAAAATTAAGTCTTTACGAGGTTCTTTGTTTTCTTTTATTAGAGTCTCAATAATTCCGGTAGCCTTTAAAACTGCATCTATACTAATATTTGGAATTTCATTATTACTATTAAGGTATCCACTAAGGTACTCTGCAGAAGGGTTCTTAATCCCCATTCTTTCGCAAATCAGCCAACAAACACTTTCTGCTTCAAATTCACATTCATTTTTAGGAATGAAACGCCCTTCTATCCACAATTTTGGATCTGCAGAGCAAATATGCCCACAGTAAGCATGTCCTAGCTCATGAAGAATTGTAGAAAATTGAGTTTCTTTTGGATGATTTCTATTGACAACCATTTCAAACAAAACCTTTATCAGTATTTCTTTCTTATTACGAATAATTTTAGTTGCTTTTTCTTCATAACAAGTCTTAATAAATCCTGCACTTGAAGTACCATGGTCAGCTTCTAGATATGAGATTCCTTCACACTTCATATTATTAATAAGATTTTTTACATAATAATCTGAAACTTCACCCTTTACTTTGAACGGGTTAATCAAATCTTCAGGAAAAGGTTCGTCACCTTCTGTATCACCTAACTCAAAAACAAATGCTACAGGTCCGAATGGGCGAAGAATAACAAGAGGTCTTGCACCTGTTTTGACTCTTCTATTGAATATTCTCATCCATTCCGCTGCCGAAGCAACATATTGACTTCCGGGCTTTTGAATATGTATAAGCATTGCGTTGTATGGAGCAATATGTGGAAACCTTCTCACAAACTCAAACAACTCTTTAAATTCACTACTTTTTCTATAAGTACCAATCTCTAAGAAAAGCTTATCTAACTCTGTAATCTTTTTTCTATTCATCTAGACCCCTCCAAGCAAAATAATGGATCTTCTTATTCTCGAAAATATAGCATCCAGTAATCCTTTACCGAATATTCTGTCACACTCATATCTTCATCAATGAAATAGATATACGTATAATCTATAATCTCTTGTAAATCCTCCAAATAATCCTGTGTGTATAATACATTTTTCATATTAGTCACGATAATAAATCGTGGCTCACCATTGTACCGTTCACTGTAGAAATCCACTAAGGCATAAGAGTTGAACCTTTTGAAATTGCTTCTTCCATTGTGGTGCTCATACTTTTCAACAATCTCCTTATAATCTGTAGGAAATACTCTGCAGCCCATCCCATCTGGCACCAATTCAAGCTGTCCTATTTTCTTGGGCGGTTTCATAATAATATTTCGTTGTCTTTCAACCTCAGATAATCTTTCTTCTTTACGGATTTCTATATCGATAAGAGCAGCATTCATTTGATTGATCAGTGCACTGTTTTTATTATCTATATTATTTTGCTGATATTGAGTTAACTTTTCCAGGGTGTCATTATATTGTGTTTGGAAGGTCTTGCTTAAGAAACTGCTAACCTTCTCAAGCTGCTTCTCTCTCTTTTCTTTAACCTTATTCTTCACTTTAGCTATTTCACTATAGACCGCAGATAGTATGTCTCCATCTGTCTTTTCCTCCAGTAAAACTATATCTCCTTTAAAGTCACATTGATAAAGCCAGTATGGGTCAAGCAGCTCTGCTTCTCCATTGCTTCTCTTCGCAAAATAAATAATCTGGTTCGTAAGTTCTCTTCCTGTACCGTCAGAAATACCAACATTGTATATTTCAACTGTAAGCAGTTCTTTACAAGGATATTTAATCATAGACCTACTAAGAGCTACCTTCTCAAATTCAGCTTCTGTTAACCCCATACCCAACTTAAATAAAAAGTGATCCTGGTTTATTAAGGAAACATCCTCTGATTCACATCGTTTATAAGCTGTGAACTTATAGGACTCAACGTTTTCATCAAGTGGTAGCTTCATCTTCTTTGCGAAGTCCCTTACAAATTTAGGTAGTCTATCGATTCTCATAATTTTATCCTCACTGGTCTCATTCGTAGTGTTAATCTATTTGA
>DAOSDD010000151.1:0-10858 GCA_035362115.1 Clostridiales bacterium
AATGATAAATGTTGTATCAGGATTGCTTTTCAGAAGGTTCTCCTGCATTTCCATAAGCTGTTCAAAGGTAAACATTCCCGGTTTGTAAAATGACCATTCAGGCCTATGCTGAAGCTCATCATAACGCTCATTGAAACGATCAATGGGTTTAAAAAAGGCTACCGGATCTGCAATATGAATAAGAACAGGAAGTCCAAGCTCCGCTGCAGTTTCCCATATTACTTTAAGCCGCTGATCATCAATGGAAATATATTTACCCTTACTATCCTTTAATACAAGACTTACATCCTTTAAGAATTTCAATCCTTTAATGCCCTTTTCTTTTAATTCTCGCAAAGTATTCCTGACATATGCCTCAAAATCCTTATCATCAAGTCTGGCTGCATCAACAGTTCCAAAGGTAATAAAGAAATCTTCACAGGGTTCGGTTTTTTTTAGCATTTTATCTAGTTCTTCTCCCCACATACCGTCCAGGTTTACTACCTTTTTTACACCGTAATTCTTTAATTCCTCAACCGATTTCATAGTGTCGTATTCATTGCTATAATCACCATCAAATCCTATTAGCCCAAAATGAGTATGTACATCAATTACATCAAACCTTGGTTTGGAAATATGGTGCTCTTCTAATACCAGTTCACTTTGCGGCATGTATTCGGAAAGTAATAATTGCTTAATATCAGACATTTATTTTCCTCTTCCTTTCCTGGCTCAATTATTTTGAAGTGAAAAATTAGAGATTAAGTTCAGTGTTCTTTCACTTTACAAAGTTACTCATTGGGATTTATAAGTTCTATAGATACAGGCTCCATATTAATTGGAGGAGCTCCTTCTATTGATACCCTCTCAGGTGTATAAGAGAAGTTAAGCAATGCAAAGTCACCACTTTCAAGGACACTGGCATAAACATGCTCACTTTTTTCCATTGTAAGCATTTTTCTAGTGTTAGCTCCTAAGATATCCAGTTGGAGCAAGGCCTGTTTAATGGCAGTGGTAGAGCGTGATACTGGTTCACGATCTACACCTAAAACTATAACCCGGCCTTTGCCCGTATCCCCTGCCATCCATCTATTAAAGATTGTATAATCACCTTCAACAGAGCAAACTCCTTTGTGGTGTACAGAGCAATATATAGCAGTTCCGCCTGAACGAATCCACTGGTCAATTTCTACAAGTGGCTTGTTTTCTATCAATTCTCCATCCTGGAAACGAGAGAGAAAAACAAGGACCTTGTAACCTTCAAGGGCACCATCCAATATCATCTGCTCGCTGCAATAGTCAAAATCCAGTTGGCTCCTTAAAGTTATGACCTGTGAAAACCAGGCTGATCCATCAAGGTGCCGGAGAGTAGCATCTTCCAGCTTTGTCATAGTGTCAGGGTAAAGTACGGCTACCTCGATAACCGGATGTGCCCTGCGTTCAAGTAAAGATGCATATTTGAGCCATTTATTGATACCCTGGTCATTAAATACAAAGTTTGGATGATAAGTGAAGAAATGAGCTCCATTATTAACAATAATATTATAAAGTCTTCCAATAAAACCCCGGGCAGAACAGAAAGCAGCTGGTTCAGTACCGAAATCCACTCCATAAAAGCGTGCAGCACTAGAAAGCATTCGGGTAATGCAGAAGTTTAGAACATAGCTTTCATCTTCGTTTGTAGCTCTTATGCCTCCATTTACCTTGATCATTGAGCGGGTTTGATCAGTAAAATCAGTTCCTGATTCTATAAATCCCCAACCACCGGCCGATTGATATATATCACATGTTTTAAGGTACTCTCTTGTCCAGATTGCCCACTTCTCACACCAGTCAGTCATTTCAAATACATACCAATCAGTAAAATCTTTCCGTTTACGGGGAACAAATGCAGAAGATGGAAGAAATGTTTCCAATTCGTCAAAACTATTATATTCTTCCTTCCATAAAGCATTTAGTTTTGTTATGTCATTATTGTATCTCTTTTTCAAAAATTCGCGGAATTTAGTTGAGGCATCCTTATCTCCTGCCCACCAGCCGATATGCATATGCTGCCATGTGCCTTTATAACCCCAGTTTCCCGTTGCAGGATATTGACTTTCACCATAATTGCCGCTAGGTCCAAGGCGTACCCCTAATACATTTTCATTACCATTATAATGCCTGCCAAATTTATAAAGGTAGTTAGATACAGGGTCAATCTGATGATCATTAAATATTGTGGGAATATCATTGGATTCCCCATGTTCAAGGCAAGCGAAACCAGTAAATCCCTCACTATCATGATACCATTCAGGTAATGCATAACCAGAGCCCCCAATGAGCAAAGGAAACCATCCAAGTCCATATTGTGCTGCAAATTCTATGATTGCATCATAATATCTATAATCAAAGGTACCTTTTTCATACTCAATAAAATTCCATTTCACATAACTTTCAACGCCATTGAAACCTAATACTCGAATAAGTGGACAGATTTCACGCATGTTTTCAAGTGAATGCTTCAGTGAAGCAGCAATATCATCGTTGACATGGGAATCAATACCAGCTGTACTAACAAGCTGCAATGGACGATTTAGATTTATCAAAGGCTTGCATTCTTCAGGACTGGGACGTTCAGCACGTGCAGTTTCTATTGCTTCTTCACATACTCCTTTTACCAACTTTGCTGACAAGATGTTCCGGATTCCAAAAACCATAACATCTGCACCATGACAACCCCTTCCAAAAGCAGGATTGGATAATATAAATACAACATGCCGGATTCTGCCGGTACCAACAAGTGTATAACCAGCACATGCCGAAGCAGTTGTGAATGCCGGATTATCACCAATACGCTTACCGGAAATTTCACCAATTCTGTGGTAGCAAGCAGAAGCATAGCTTATTTCATCATCTATATATTTAATAACCAGTGAAAAAGTACTTTCATTATTACAAAAATCTTCAGGCAAAATATAACCGATGCCTTTACGGTTAAAATATTCGTAACCTTCCTGGAGATAGTCTTTTCTTCTGAAACCTGTTTTATGTTCATTAAAAACGTTATTAAGTTCTATTCCACCATATATCACGAATTAAGCCCCCTTTATAATTCAAGCTTATATAATTCTCTAGGGTTATCATGCAACCATTTCTTCATAATTTCTACAGCCTGATTCATAGATAATTGTCCAGAATCAATTTTCCCTGACAATGCTCTTGCAATGTCTTCTCTTGCCATAATCAAATGCCCATACACCTTTTCTAAAGGCCCATCATAATCTGCACCAAAAGCCAGGATTTTATTTGCCGGGACCAGTTCCAGAGCCTCGCTTAATGCATCAGTGGCGAACTTCTGTGATATTATATGTGTCCAGCAAAGATTAAGCCATACATTTGGAAAGCCTTTTCCAAGCATCAATGTCTCTCTTACCCACGGATACCCCAGATGGAATATATCAAATCTTGTTTTTGGATGTCTAATTAAAAGAGGTATTATGTGCAGTGGATTCAACCTTCTAAAATCACTCCAATATCCTGTATGTACAGCAATCACCAAATCATATTCTTTCGCCAGCGATGCTATACGGTCCATGACATAGTCATAGATTGGATTGACCGGAGGGAGCTCTTCAACACTACCATCCCTTAGCTTTTCAAAAGCTCTCACTGCCTCATGTCTTGTAGGTTCTCCTGTTTCTCTCACCGGCATTTTCAAACCTACAGCACCTTTTGATTTGGTCTTGGCTATGAATTCTTCAGCAGCATCAAGATAGTCATCCAGCGTGTTCACTTTAGCCCCGGGATTGAAGGAAGGCCTGGATAATCCCTTCCAGCTGCTTGTGTCATTAAAAAAAGTCATGTGAGTTACAGGTACAAAAAAGTCTTTATCCACTTCAATATAAGGATAGTCATTCTGCAGAAGAGAAATTCCTATATTGCATGTGTCCTTCAATATCCTTTTGTACAACCCAGGAGTATTTGCTTTCTTTATGTTCTCAGAAATTTGTTTATAGGTTGAGGCATTTATGTCATCAGCGCCATAAAACTTTTTAGCCGTTAACAATGCCGAACGGGCATAGCTTGCCCATCGTATATTATTCCAGTGAGGTTCAAATATGGACCAGCGAGTTTCAAGAGGTATATTTTTATTATGCAGCATATTGTATTCTGACACACTCATGCCTTCATTAATTAAATCATGCCGTGTGTAATGAGAGAAAAGAGTAAAGAAATCCACATTTGCTTTTAATCGGTGCTCTTCCGATATCAAGTGTTCATGGCAGTCAATAGTAACTATCTGTTCCATTTCTTCAATAAGTTGCTTTTCGACTTTGTTTAAAAAAACATATTCTTTTTCCATAGAATCCCCCCTAAAAAGTAAGAGGACACGTCATCCCGAGTAAGAACCACATCCAAATTCATCCTCTTTATTTGACATGCTTAATTATATTAATTATATCATTTAAAATTCAAAAAAGCAACTTGTTTTCATAAATAAAAATAACAACTTGAGTTGAAATTAATATAGCAAAATTTATCTCTTAGAAATGTTGTTATATTTTTTCCATTTGACATATCAAATATCTTGCTATATAATATTTTTAGATTAACAATAATAATAATTTACTAATTATGAAGGTGATCTTATATGAATGCAGAAAATGGCAACAAACTAAAGTACATGGAAATATATAATCATTTTAAGGGATTAATAGTATCCAAAGTTCTGGTTGTCGGAGATAAAATTCCTACAGAGAGCGAAATTGGTGAAGCTTTTAATGTTAGCAGAATAACCGTAACAAAAGCTTTAAATATGCTGTCTAATGACAGTTTTATATATAGAATTCCCGGAAGTGGAACATATGTAAAAGAAGCAGAACCATCAAAGGACGATAACAGTCTTAATTTAATATCTTTAATTGCTTCTTTCAAACCACAGGGACGTGAGATTGAGTTAATACAAGGTATAGAGAATTACCTTAAGCAAAATGGTTTTTTATTGTCAGTAAGCAATTCAAATGATGATCTTGATTTAGAAAAAGAATTAATATATAGTGTTAAAGACAAGGTGAGAGGAATAATACTATATCCTTGTTTAAGTACTAAAAATACTGATGTTTTTTATGAGTTGTTTAAAGAGAATTACCCTGTTATATATGTTGATAAATATCCATTTAATGTTCCCTGTAATTATGTAGTATCAGACAACTTTAATGGCGGATACAGTATTGGCAAGTATTTTATTGAAAAAAATCATAAACGAATGGCATTAATATTTCATGACCTGGCAGCTCAAACTTCTGAATTGGACAGGTTTAACGGTTTTATGAAGGCAGTTGGTGAAAAAGGAATTAACAGAGATGATATAAAAATTATATCTTTAGGTAAAAACATATCTTCCGAAAGTAAAATTGAATTGTATCGCCAATTACTGAAAGATAAAAATACTGGAGATGATTTGACCGCAATTTTTGCATGTAATGATGTTTTAGCATATGATCTCATGAAACATATTGCTCAAGAGAATTATAATCTGCCTGATAATTTTATTTTAGCCGGATTCGATGACCTGAATACAGTTTCTCCTAATTTGCCATTTATCACAGTACATCAGGAGCTTTATGATATTGGAGAAGCTGCAGCCAAATTGATATTAAAAATTGTAGATAACAATATGTATGTAAACGAACACCAGATTATTCCTGTCAGGCTGGTAGAAAAGCTTTGAATTGGTCAAATAAGAGAGTGCAGCAATGCACTCTCTTATTTAAATTACTCTTTAATTAAATAATTCCTCCGTATTTAAAATCCTTTGATTCGTATTCGTCCTTTCTTCTTTTGATAAATGACTATGAGCATCAATTAATAACTCAGAAGCAATATATTTTATTTATGTATTCCCTCCAATTAATAATGTATTTCAGCAGTTTTATCATCAATAAAACCATAATATCTTGCTCTCCAATATGCATCAACATAAGAGGCTCCGCCAATCTGCTGCTTATCATTTTTATAGAATTGCAGGCATAAATTGGCACTTTCCCAACTTGCGCCATTATCCTTTGAGACAAATAATCCTGCTGGAGTTCCCGATCATAATAATGGCCCATTCCAGCTGCGGAATCACTGTAATTATGATGGCTTGGATCGCCCCTCCAGCGGAAATTACTATATTCCCCCTTTCCCTGATGCCAGGCATTTCTTGATCTGCTCCCCTTTACTCTTTCGCCGTAAGTTTCCCCATGACCCAATAAATATCCTCGTGCTTGAAGTCCGGGAACACCCGTCACCAATTGGCATCTATATACCGCTTCAAATAATTCATCAGCTCTTAATCTTACTCTTTCAATTTCTCTTTCAGGAGCACCTGATTTTTTAAGATAGCTATATTTGAAACATACTCCCGACAAGTGCTTTGAAGTCCAACAAACAGAATGGACAACATCACAAAATCTTGTAGCTGTTGAATAGTCTACGGGACCTCCATTGTGAGGAACAATGACTCTAGATGCATATAAGCCCATTATATTATGCCATTCAATAATATTTGCTTCAATAATTTGAGCCTTTTCTGCCAATGAAAGCTTCTAGGATTCATTATTATGGAAATGTTTATTCTTAATCATATTCTTATTCCACTTACTCCCTTTCAAATATTTTTTTCGAATATTTTTATAGCGAAAACTTGATTCTACTTCAAAAAAATCATGTTCCAACAAAATTTTGATAGCATGGGAAAGATGCTTTGTTTCCACAGTAGACTTTTGCAGTGGAATAGAGTTGTTGCAGCAGAATCAAACTTGAATTTATTCCTTGTAAATTATTTTGCGTTATATTTATATTCAAAATTAAGAGCAATTAAATCTCTTGAGTTGGCACCCACAAAAGCTGTAAACTTACCCTGCTCCGACATTTTTATTTTATTTGTATTATAATATTCCAGCATGCTTTCATTAATGTCAAATGACACATCCTGTGACTCACCAGGTTCAATACATACTTTCTTGTAGTCCTTCAATTCTAGAACAGGACGTGAAATGACTGCACTAATATCTCTTAGATAGAGCTGAACTGTTTCTTCTCCGGCTCTCTCTCCGGTGTTAGTAACAGTTACAGTCAACACTATTTTGCTGCCTCGAACAAGTATATTAGAATTTAGATTTGCATTGGAATACTCAAAAGTTGTATATGTAAGTCCATAACCGAAAGGATAAAGCGGAGCATTAGGTATGTCAAGATATCTGGAGGTATTGCGTGCTGTGTTGCTATCATCACCTTTTGGGCGGCCTGTATTCAAGCAATTGTAATATATGGGTACCTGTCCTACAGTATATGGAAAACTCATAGTGAGACGTCCTGACGGGCTTTCATCTCCAAAGAGAATATCTGCAATTGCACTACCACCTTCTGTTCCAGGGAACCAGACTTCAAGTATTGCAGATGCTTTTTCTGCCAGATTGCGGATTTCTAGGGGACGTCCATTAAAAAGTACAATAACAGTAGGTTTTCCAAGACTGAATATTGCATCAGCCAGTTCATTCTGTCGTCCGGGTAAAGTTATATACGCACGACTTCCGGCTTCACCAGTCATCTTATAGTGTTCTCCCAAAGCAAGAACTATTACATCAGCGTTTTTTGCAGCAGCTACAGCGTCTGCGATATCTTTATCATCCCCTTCACTTATCCCGCAGCCTTTTGCGAAAGCGACTCTATTACTGGTTAGTTTGGAAAGTATGCCGCTGGAAAGAGGCACCGCTTCTTCATTTTTACCCAGGCAACGCCAGCAGCCCAGTATATTAACAGGTTCAGTATATGGGCCAATAACTGCTAATTTGTTCACTGTTCTGGAAAGCGGCAAAACACCATTATTTTTCAGCAATACCATAGATTTTGCAGCAATACGCCGGGCAGCATTTCTATGCTCACTGCATAATAATACTTCCTTTTCTTTTTCCGGGTCTGCTCCTCTATATGGATTCTCAAAAAGACCCAGGTTGTCTTTTAGCTCAAGTATACGCAGAACAGCTTGGTCAATTAAAGCCTCATCCAGTTCTCCCGCTTCTATAAGAGACTCTGCATACCTGGCAAAATTCGTTGTGGCCATTTCTATATCAATACCGGCTTCAATAGCCTTTTTTGCAGCTTCCATGCCATCTTCTGCAACACCATGGGGGATTAACTCGCTGACAGCACCCCAGTCTGTAATAACCGGACCTTTGAAGCCCCATTCGTTTCTGAGAATATCCTTTAAAAGCCATTTATTGCAGGTTACCGGCACTCCATTTAGTGTATTAAAAGCTGACATAACCATTTGACAGCCCTCTTCCAATGCTCCGTAGTATGCCGGAAGATAATTTTGCCTTAAAGCAGGTTCTCCCATTTCAACTGTATTATACTCCCTTCCGGCTTCTGCAGCACCATATGCAGCAAAATGTTTTACACATGCCGCAATTCGGTCTGTATGATTCCTTAAGTCGCCTCCCTGGTATCCCCTTACGAAAGCTTTTGCAAACAACGAAGCAAGATATGGGTCTTCACCTATTGATTCTGCAACTCTTCCCCATCGGGCATCCCTTACAAGGTCAACCATGGGAGAAAAGGTTACTGAAATACCTGAAACAGAAGCTTCTCTTGCCGATATAGCTGCTGATTCTTCTATAATTTCAGGTTCCCAGGAGCAACTCATGGCTAAAGGAATTGGGAAGATTGTCCTAAAGCCGTGAATAACATCAGCCATAAATAAAAGAGGAATTCCATAAGGATTGTTTTTGAGAAAACTACGTTGTATATCAATTATAGTTTGTGCACCTGTTGTACCAAGAATAGAGCCGGCATTATTAATGATTTCAGGGCTCATCCCCATTTCTTTCATTGGTCCTGTTATTTCTGTATCTTTACCTGATGTAAAAAATATACCCGAAAGTTGTGTCATTTGAGCAAGCTTTTCTTCAATGCTCATTTTTTTCACTAACTCCAATAAGTTCACAAAACCCTCCCCTTTGCTCTTCTTTTCGTCTATCCTCATTCCTTGACATTTGCTCTTCTTTTCTTTTATCCTTCTCCCTTTCCATATATAAGAATCTATTCGAAAACTTTTAAAGCTTTCGAATGCTATATTTTTTTACAATGTTCACATATTCCCATATATAAGTTATAATTAGTTAAATTTGCACTTTTACTTATCTGTATAAGTTCTTCCAATTAGTTTTCGAATTCATACATAAAGTCAAATTACGAATAGACTTTCTTCCAATACTTTATGTTATGTATTCTAGATTAATTTTGATGTTATCAATTTATTTTAAACATATAATTTTTTAGATTACAACCAATAATCGAAATTCATTACATTTTTGAAATAATCTCCTGATGTCTTTCTCTAATTTCTTCAGGACTGGCAGTGCCGGTAGTTCCGATCTTTTTTATGGTCACTTCAGCTGCCATGTTGGCGAACGATGCTGCCTCCCAGGGTTTCGCACCTGTTGCAAGTGCACAGGAAAATGCTGAAAGGAAGGTATCACCAGCGCCACAAAAGTCAATCGGAGGATCTATTGGGTAGCAAGGTACATGAACAATTGTGGTATCATCGGCATATAAACATCCTTTTGCTCCCAAAGTCATACATACTTTTGATTGCTGCCCTTCTGCAAGAAGCCTTGCTATGTTTGGATACTTATCAAAGGAAATATCTTTAGGTGGAATTTCACTATAGACCGCTTTATATCCTTCTACCTCATTGGGTTTCAAAAAGACTCCTTTATACTGTCCGATCCTGTCGCGACTATCTACTACGATCTTCTTTCCCTGAAGTCCATAAAAAATAATTTTCTCCCTGACTTTTGGCGTTACACATCCAAATACCATCTGATCTGACACGCAAAGAACATCTACTGTGTCTATTACACTTTCCAATTGACGAATCAATTCTTTTTCTGCATCTTCTACTAAAAATTCATAGTTTGCAAAATCAATTCTCGGATCCTCATACTCTACAGGTGATATGCCTTTTCTTATTGGTTTGCAGTAAGCATTTGTAATAACTTTTTCACTAACTACTACTCCATCCGTATTAATACCTTCGTTTTTCAAGGCACTAAGAAGTATTTCTCCTCGCCAATCCTTGCCTGCTACACCAAGCACCTTTAAACTCAAAGGTTTTAGAGCAGCAATGTTCGTAGCAGCATTTCCACCTGCCCCCGGTGTTATACGTTCACTTATCACTGGTAAAGGAAAGTGGGGAGTTTCCCTTGACAGTTCACTTTTAGTCATATCAGCTATCCAGTATACATCCAAGCAAAGATCTCCTATTAAAGCTACTTTTATATTTTTAATTTTATCAGTAATTTCCTCAAGTTTTTCCATACTTAGGGCTTTGAATACTTTCATTCCCATGTTTTATATAATTCCTTTCCTAATAATTATTCTTCACAAATACCTTTATCCGTTTCCGGTAATTTTTCAATAAGTCTCTTATATAAATTTGGTATGGTTTGTTTGTGATCTCCACAGAAATGCCAACCCTTCCCTCCTACGCTAGTTGGCCTGTTTACTATATTCTTACGAGGGCGATAATAATAGTGGGGATCATCATACCCTATTTTGGAGCTATAGTCTCCAAGATCAATTAAGTCAAAATTTGCTGTAGTGATATTAAAAGTTGGATATCCCAAATTCCTTGCTATGGATAAAGCTTTTAAAAATACTTCAGGTCCGATAACCCCGGAGCCAAAATTTAAGAAAACACCTTTATCTAGTCGGGATACTGAATGACACATTATATGAAAATCAACACCGCTGGTTGCTCCAATAGCAGAGAAATCGACAATTGGGTGTTGGTGAATTATATCTGTACCTAATGCAATATGATAGGTTGCAGGAACATTGTTCTTATACG
>DAOSDD010000152.1:0-10814 GCA_035362115.1 Clostridiales bacterium
CATCCATATTGTATAAGATGTGGGGATGCATTTTTTCTATTATACAAAATATGGCAGCATGCGATTTTCCGAGTATAAAATTTGAACAAAGCTTACGGATTTTTCTGAAGACGTAAATTCTGCAATCCGTTGCTGAAATGAATATTATACATGGAAATCGTTGCTCACCATATTTTTTATTTTTCTTCAAATATAAAATATGCACTCTATGTACCCGATTTCTCTTGACGGAACAAGAGGTTTGCTATACTTAGAACATAGTCGTATCAAGCCTTTTAAACATTTCTCTACACAACATTGTGTCGCACCTATCCTTTAAGGGAGCCGATCATTACGCCCTTTACAAAATACTTCTGTAAAAACGGATATATACAAATAATAGGTATAACAGATACAATAATTGTTGCAAATTTCAAGCTATCCTCATATACCGCAGAATCGCCGCTAGCATATTCATTATCAAGAGAACTGCCCTGAATTATAATACTTCGCAGAATAACCTGCAAAGGATATTTCGATTCAGTTTTCAAGTATAGAAATGGTTCCATAAATGAATTCCAGTACCCCACTGAGTGAAATAAGCTCATGGTCGCAAGTATAGCTCCGGATGTAGGAATTACAAGATAGAAAAGTATACCAAAGTCATTAAGACCGTCAAGCCATCCGGATTGTTCAATTTCCTCAGGAAAGTTAATAAAAAACGTTCTCATGACAATAAGGTTCCATGCACTTATTGAGGAAGGCAGCACTACAGCCCAGATAGTATCGAGAAGCCCGAGGCTTTTTACCACAAGATATTTAGGGATCATACCTCCCCCAAAAAACATAGTAACAACAATTACAATATTAAAAAACTTAAAACCTATAAGTCTTTTGCTTTTACTTAATCCATAAGCTCCAATAGTTGTAAGAATCATGGATATAGCTGTTCCGAGTACTACATAAATAATTGTATTTAAGTACGCTTTTGCTATTCTTTCTTCTCTCAAAACCATTTTATACGATTCAATATTAACACCCTTTGGGAAAAGTACTATTTCATTACGCATAACACTAAGTTTGTCCGAAAGTGATACCGAGGTCATATAAATGAATGGATATATAGTAATCAATACCATGAATGCTAAAAATGCTACTTTAAAAACTGTCCATATAGAGATTCCCTTGATTTTCAATTGATTCCCCCTCCTGTTGCTATAAACTTGTTTTATTAACTAAATGCTACCTCAAATGCCCAATATTATTAAAAACTTCTGTTGCTATAAACTTGTTTTATTAACTAAATGCTACCCCAAATACGCAATATTGTTAAAAACTCTTGTTACCATAGACTTGTTTCATTGACTCGTCTGGATAAATAGTTGGCAGATAATAGGAACAGAATATTTACTATAGAATTAAAAAGCCCTATTGCTGTTGCATAACTCATTTGTCCTCCTTTAATACCGCTCCTGTAAACATATGTTTGAATAACATCCGACACTTCAAAATTTATCGTTCCTTGCAATAAGAACGCTTTTTCAAAACCAACCGACATAAGGTTGCCTGTTCTTAGAATTAGCAATGTAATAATTGTAGGTGCGATACATGGAATATTTATATGAATTATCTTCTGCAGTTTGTTTGCTCCATCTATCATTGCAGATTCGTATAGCGTAGGATCTATATTTGATAATGCAGCAAGATATATTATGGCCCCCCAGCCAACCCCGGACCATATACCTGAGGCTATATAAATGCTTCTGAAATATCTTGCATCAGACATGAAATTGACCTTCTCAAAACCTAAAGAAACTATAAATTTATTAAATACTCCTGTACTTGGCGATAAAAACATGGTTAACATACTTACAATAACTACTGTTGAAATAAAATGGGGCATATAAGTTATAGTCTGAACAAACTTTTTTCCACGTTCATTTTTTACTTCATTCAGAATGAGGGCAAATATTATAGGAGCCGGGAATCCCCATAAAAGTGAATATAAAGACAGCAGGAATGTATTTTTTATTAATCTCCACGCAAACGGATATTCAGAAAACGTTTTAAAGTGTTTAAACCCAACCCACGGACTGGCTATATAACCTTTAAAAGGAGAATACTGTTTGAAAGCTATGGTAATACCGTACATAGGCAGATAACTAAATAGAAAATAGTATATCATTACTGGTATAACCATTAAAAGCAGATATTTACTATCGTTAAGTTTTTTTAAAAAGTTGTTTTTTTTCGCAGGACATGTTAAAGTCTTTTCTTTCATTGATTTCATTGATTTCATTGATTTCATTGATTTCATTGAAGTCTCACCTCCGTTGGCCGCCAGGCACATGATATGTGCCTGGCATGCTTAAAGCTAATATTAAGATCCAGTCTGTCTTTTGAATGCCTTTCCAAGTATATCAAGGTATTCTTCAAGTCCGAGAGCCTTGAGCTCCTGAACATATGCTTCAAACTCTTCAAGAGGTCTTTCCCCGAGAATGAATTTGGCGGCATTGGCTCTGTAATGGTCTCTAATGGCAACTCCTTTGGTCTTATCAATTGCATCTTCGTCCTGATTCAGAGAAACCATTGGGATCTGAATATCCTGGTATTTCTGTGCCAGTGTATCTGCTTCTTTCAGCTGAAGACTAAAGTTCGCAGCATGTGAGTTATAGTCAAAGAAGAGATACATACCATTTGTAGATAGTCCATATTTTTGGCGCAAGGTAGCTGCCGATATCTCCATGCCTTCTATAGGTTTCCATTTTCGTTCACCGTTAACAATCTCATAAGTAACTCCTTCTTCTCCCCAGGACAGAATATCCTTTCCTTCATCTGAATACATCCAGTCCAGAAACTTTAAGGTATTATCCTGGTTTTTTCCCGCACAAGGAGACATAACAGTATTGGATTCGCAGGAAAATCTTAATTTTTGCTGTCCATTTTTACCGAAAGCTGGCGGCACCATATAACGAAAATCTACTTCAGGATTTTCATTCCTCATCGGGTTGCCAAAAGTATCTACCCGTGCTATATAATCCAATGTTAAAAATGCGTTACCTGTAGTAACTATTTGTGTCCACTGTTGAACTGTAAGAGTATGCCAATCCATAGGAATAAGTTCTTCCTGATACAGTTTTTTGTAATACGCCAGCATATCTTTAAAGTTTTCTTCAGTAGGTCCGAACTTCCATACCTTTTTGTCCCAATCATAATACTCTGTATTGCATGTTCCCCAGGCAGTTGCTGCCATTTTAAAATGTGTAAGGTTTTCTCTGAAGGTCAGGGGATAGCTTTCCGGGTAAAGTCCCTTTAGTTGTTTCAAGACATTATAAAACTCATCTCCGTTTGCTGGAACCGGAATATTATGCTTATCAAATATATCTTTTCTATATAGCCATCCCCTTAGATTTGTATTACCTATACCATAAATCGGGAAGCTATAAAGAGCTCCATCTGACGACATATTGCTTATTACATTGGGTTTATATTGTTCATAAAACTTTTTAAAGTTTGGCAATTTATCCATGTGATCCAATATATTCACAAACGCACCTTCTGGACCATATGTATTAGCCTGAGCAGCAGTGAAATCCCATATGATGTCAGGAAGATCAGTTGAAGCCATAGTAATGTTGTACTTATCAACCCAACCTGTAGAAGCAACCGCATCCATTACCATCGTGACATTCGTCTTCCGTTTTATCAGATCCAGTACATACCAATCTTCCTGAAAGGGCCAGCTATCATGATAAGGTGCCATTATTGTAATTTTAACAGGCTCATCAAACAATAAAGTTGAATGTGCTTTATCCGTTGCCAAATCAGCAGTTGTGGTATTGGAACTATCCGACGGTTTACCTTTTTGGACACATGACACAAGTGTTACTATCATAACTACCATTAACATTAATGCCAGAAATCTTTTCATATTATATTAACCTCCATTCCGCCGCTGCCGCCAGCAGCATAAATAGCAATGAAATTTATTTTCAAGCTACTTTCCTCCTATAATAATTAAATGTACCGGCACTCTGCAGAGTATCTATTTTTATTATATGTATGACTATTTCAGGAAACAATAGTCATTGCTAATGAAAGTGGTCATTTGATAAGGCAGCATGAGTGGCAGCATGAGCAATATTTAGCAGGTTTCATCAGGCCTTTTGCTGTGGTACCAATAGTTTACGGTAATCGAAGGTAGACATATTTTCAGTTTGTAGACAGATTTTCAGTTTATGGACATTTTTAACTGTGCCTGTATTCATTTGGAGATTTGCCTGCATATTTTTTAAACGACCTGTTAAATGTTCGCAAGTTTGGTATACCAACCTTCAGGGCAATATCCTTAATCTTTGCCGGTGACTCCTCCAAGAGCTTTATGGCCTTTTTTATTCGATAGGAATTAAGGTAATCAATAAAATTAATACCGGTTTTTTCTTTAAAATAGGAAGAAAGATACGTTTTTGACATATTTAAGTTTTCCGAAAGTAAATCCAAATAAATCTCCTTATCATAATTTTTATCAACATAATTCTTTATATAATCTACTATATAATCACTCTCTTTTTTATATGCATTTATATAGTTAATGCAAACAGATAAGAAATTAAGGCATGATACCTTATAATCTTCAATAGTAGCACATTGATTAAAAGAAGAATATGTATCAGCCAGCTTAATTCTTTTAGGTATACGGTTATAAAGCTCCATGAAGACTGTACTGCAGCAGCTTACTATCTTATTGCATAGAAGTTTCATATAGAAGCTGGTAACTTCTTTCTTATAATTAAAGTCAAGAATTTCAGTGATAAGCCTGGTTGATTCCTGTATCATTCCATTCTGAACCGAATTCATAAATTGATCCTGCTGCTCTTTGGAAAAGTAGTAAATATTGGGGTCATTACTAATAGACTTCTCTGTAATAAATTGGCTTGTACCAGATAGTTTTCTATGTTCTGCTATTTCCATGGCATTATTGTAAGCATTTTTCAAGTCGGAAATATTACGATATTTTTCAGTACTTGCTACAGTAAAAAAGACATAATCTTCCTCGGCTTTTAATCTGTTTAGAATTTCATTTATGTGCATATGAATGTTTTCGGCATCATCTTTAGCATTAACAATAGATATAATCTGATCTCCGCCCACCTGGAATGTAATAGAACTTCCAAAGCAATTATTTATGTAATTCTCGATTAGTTCCTTTAGAAAAAAGGTTCCTTTCCCTTCAGACTCAAATATATGATCGTAAAAAGTGGGTTTGTAATGTGCTTTTAAATAAATTACCGCATAGTCATTTATATTGTTTATATTACTTAATTCATCCATAGCATGTGAGTTACCCATAAAAATATCAAACATTTTTACCTGGCACGAGAACGTTTTTAAAAGAGAATCCTTTCTACTGATACGTTTTTCATAAGTATTGTTTTTTTCAATTAAATTTTTAATATTTCCGGCTATACTCTTGAAATCTGAAGAAATATTATATTCCTGATTGCTTTCCTGCATTCTTATCAATTGTACTATTTGCTTTACAGGATTATTAAATCTTTTTACAATATAAAGAACAATAAATCCGCTTGCTAAAATAGAGCATACTATAATAAATTGAATCATTACCAAACTTTTATTAATCTGCTGTTTAACCAGAATATTTGAATAAAACTTATAGTATTCAAGTTCATTCAAACCGCCTTCCAAAACAAATATATATCCGTTATCCATTTTAGTATAAGCACTAATACCGCTGCCATTAAGCAGTCTCTCATTAAACATGACTTGCCCGGTTGATTCCGGAAACAATAGCACTCCATCTTTCGTAAACACATAAAGGTCTTCTGTAAAGCCGGATCTGGCCGATTCTAGTAGTACTTTTACATTAATTAACGCCACCATAATAAATTTCGAGTTGTTGCTTTGCTTAAATGCAATAGGCATAAGGTAATTATCCGTTTGAGCTGCGGATGTGGAAAGATCGGCAAAATAGCCTGCGGGATAGAATTTAAATGAAAACCCTTCATCTATCTCCTGCACCCAGAAATCTTTCAGGTATGTACTGTTGTTAAAGAAAGTATTAAATTGCATATCGTTGGGACTTAACAATTGCATCGGGGTTTTTATAATTATGAATATCTCGCTTATATATTTTTCGGTTAATTTGAAATCATTAAGCTCACCTTCTATAAGGCCATACTTATAAGGTGTTAAATCTGAACCTCTAAGATCCTGGTAGAATTTACTGAAGGTTTTCAAAAAAATATCATTTTTTACTTTATAAAATTTACTTTCCAGCTCATTAACCAGTATTTGCAAGCGGGAATCAACATTTTCAGTTATTTCAGATTCTATGCTTTTCTTGTATATACTATTCGTAAAAACGTGGGAAGATGATATAAATATTATTATTAATAAAAAACTTGAAAAAAGTCTGATAAACAAGGCATTTATACTAAGATATCCCTTTATTTTTTTGAACATCCTGTTCCCTCCTATACCACCGGCTAAATAATGAAAAGCCTGGGGGCACCGTTCGCATTGCCAAGCACTTCCTTATCCACTTTATGTACAAAAGTGCTGGTATTCTGTTTCCAAAATACCGGCACTTTTCAGTCAATAGAATATTAGAGACTATTCTTAGCGTTTTACTCTTGCATTTCCTTCAAAGATGCTCCAAACTTGCTCTTCGTCAGCAGGTTGAGCATAATCTGTAAGGAATGTTGTTGCCATCGCCCCGGTTGCCCATCCGAACTGGATCCATTTTTCAGGTTCCCATCCCTTTAGAATACCATAGAGCAAGCCACCTACAAAACCGTCTCCGCCTCCAATACGGTCAAGGACAGTTATTTCACGAGGTTCAACTACATGCCAATTCTCACCTTCCAGCATAATTGCACCCCACATATGGCTGTTTGTGCTTATAACCTGGCGCAGTGTGTTTGCAAATACTGAAGTGTTTGGATATGCTTCTTTAACTCGTTTTATCATGTTTTTAAAGCTATCTATTTTTGATACAATATCTTTTCCTCCTGCTTCAGGGCCTTTTATTCCCAAACAGAGCTGGAAGTCTTCTTCGTTTCCTATGAGAACATCTGAAATACTTGCTATCTCAGTAAAAATATTTCTAAGTTCTTCTTCTCTATTCTTCCAGAATGATGCGCGATAATTCAGGTCGAATGAAATTCTCGTTCCATTTTTCTTTGCAAATTTGGCAAGTTCAAGACAAAATATGCTTGTTTCGTGTGAAAGCGCAGCTATTAGTCCTGATAAATGTAAAATCTGAACACCTTCCTTGACAAAGATCCTTTCAATGTCAAAATCCTTAATATCGAGGGTTCGGCCTACTTCTCCGGCACGGTCGTTATGTACTCTCGGTCCACGAGAACCATAACCGCTGTCGGCTATATTGAACTGGTGGCGATATCCCCATGGTCCTCCCTGTGGAACGTCCAAGCCCTCGTAAGACATATGGCGGCCTGCAAGATTGTCTTTGATAAACCTGGCAATGGGGCTGTCTTTCACAAATTTTGTCAGTACTTTAACAGTAAGTCCAAGATACGAAGAAATACTTGCTACATTAGTTTCTGCACTTGTAGCTTGCATTACAAAAGTATCACTACTATGAACAGGTTGTCCATTTACCGGAGTTATACGTACACCCATGCTGGTGGGCACAACCATAGAATAAGTAAAATCTTTCCGTAATTCCATCTTAAAAAATCCTCCTAACAAATTATTATTAATTTTTGCTTTTTTGCATTTAATAAATTTCAAATTTGGTTTCTTTACCTGAATATTTTGGGTAAACATTAAAAAAATAATGCATGTTTTATTATACCCTATCTTATATTTTTTTTCAAACTTTGAACAACTGTTGGATGCATTTTCCTCCTGTTTTTCTTCAAATATAATAAATGCACCCCAATTGGGATGCATTTATTATATTATGAATAGTATGAAGAAGTATTTACTAAACAAAAGGGATACCCTATTTTCTTAAAATAAATAATTCTACTCTGTTAAAACTTGAGGTTTTACTTATTATCTCAGTTTTCTAAACGCTTCGCTCTCAAGATATCTCATATCAAAGAAATCAAGTTTAATTTCAGACGGATCAGTTGATGCCATATAGCCTTCAAGGTCTGAGAAAAACTGCATGAAAATACTATGATTTCGCATATGACTTGCCATGAGGAAGTGTTCTTTGGTCTGTTCCAGTCGTGTCATCAGTGCAAGTCGAGCCAGTTTTCTTTGAAGTGCCATATCCTTTATCTTTTCATATTTGCACTTACAGCAGGTATCAGCTATATCTATCATTTTAAAAATGGCAAGATAATCTTCCGCAAGGCATCTATAATTTTCAACTTCATAGCCAAATCGTTTCGCCAGTTTCGTGTTGCAGCGAGGATCTGCAGAAACCTCATCAAGCAGCGCAGAGGCTTCCTTGGCCATCACAGCTATTTCATTGATCTCCCTCAAATAATTCTTGCGGTCTGCATTTATAATTCTTAGTGCCTCACCAGGGAATATTCGGGGGTAGGGTTTGCCTTCACGAACATAGCTGTAAAAATAATAGGACATAGTAGACAGCAATATGCCGTACTTAGAAAGTACAGGAGTACCATCCTCCTTCTTTTCGTTTCTCACTTCTGTAATAAGATCAATGAGTTCAAAAGCTCTTTGCGCCTTATCATATTGTGCACCAAAATTTCGTTTGACATAGCGATCAGTCATACATTCAATTGAACCTGTTCCCTTATAATTCCAGCTGTAGTCAGCCTGACATATGTGATTGCGGTCATAGCTTTCATCCCATGCGGAATAGGACTGCATGCCCTCAACCCCTTCTTCTGTGCCCATCTTCGCTAACAAATAGATATTTCGCAAGGGATTAGTAAGAACCGTCCAGTGGTAATAGCCATTCCAAGGCTTTACAGTACATCTGAATCCAAGGTCGGGGCGTGTTGTTTGGAACATAAGCTTGTCTTGGAAATCCGAATATGTCCACCAATCGATTACAACATTATCAATTAAATCATTATCACGCAGTGCTTTAACCATATCTTCGGCACTTTCGGCGGTATCTGCTTCTCCATGACCTATAAGCATGTCATGGTACATGTAAATATTTTTGATGCCGCGGCTCTTTAAATGCTTCAAAAGTTTTATTGCATGGTCTATGAATAAATGTTTGCGGCTTGCATTTCTACATTCGGTACATTTGCACCAGGGAGAGCGCTTTTTATAAATATCCTGTGCATTATGTGCAAGTCCATCCCAAACCTCATCCAGACCTACATGGAAACTGTCGATGCCATTTGGAATTAAATACCTGTCGATAATTTCATCATATATTGAGAACATTAGTTCATAGGTTTTGGGATTTGATGTGCAAAATCCGGTCAGAGTTGCTTCACCGTTCTCATCCTTAGCGGAAACCTCAGGATATGTAGCTGGAATCAATGTATTATGTCCATAAGAGTTGAAAAGCGGAAATACTGCCACACCACGTGTTTTACCATAAACAATAAGCTCACCGAAGAAGTCCTGCTCAAACATGGGCGGAAGTTTTTCGTTGTCAACCCATTTATTATATGTAGGAGAGAAGTAACGTGCTACTACAGGAGTTTGCAGTTCAGGATATTTTTTAATAGGAACATATAAGTATTCGCTGACTCTGCCGTCGTACTGAACGCACCAGCATCCATAAACTGAAACAACAAGCTGATTCATTTTCATATTTGCCATGTGATCAACAACATGCTTCCAATCGTCCAGAGTCATAAGATTTGATCCGTAACGCGACTCCATGAAATGACCACGTGTTTTCAGATCCGGCCAATCGAGGATTCTCATGCATGGCAATTTCAAGATATTCTCTTCAAGCTTCAGACACTGCTTCAGAGTTATCACTCCGTAATAGAGTCCAAGAGCACCAAAGCCGGTTATGGTTACCGCCTCTGGAGTTACTTCCAATAAATATCCCTGCTCTGGATTCTTCACATTGTCAGGAGCCTTCCCTACTGCTAGTCTAATAGGAATTGCCCCCTTTGCATCAGAGGCATCAGCATTCAGCAAGCCTGTCATATAGCTGCAAAGAAGTTCTACAGCAGTTTCTGCCAGCCGATCATCAGGTAAGGATGTGGCTTCTATTTGGTACATCGCCTTCCCAGGTTTGCCAAGTACAACTTCATCACCCTCAAGGGACTCAAAATGCTGTGGAATTGGGGAAATATAATTTTTAATAGACATATGCACCTCTCCTTTAATTTTATTAATTTAAAAAATGTACTTCATAGTTAACAAGTTTTAATGCAGTGCATTTGATTATTTTTTATCCTACTCCATATTGTATTATTCTTACTCTATATTGCATTTACTATATATAACGTTTACTATACATAACGTTTACTATATATAAAGTTTACTATATATTGCATTTGCTACATTCGCCATATATCGAAGCAATTTGGATTAGTAGGCGCTTCTTCCAATACACCTATATATAGGCATGTCTCTTTGCTATATTACTATAGATAAATGATTAAATATATACTGAAAATAGCTAAAACTTGCACTATTTTCGTCAGAAAACTGCTCCGACAGAATTTCTCTAGTGAACTCGTTCAGCTAAAGCTGAACATCAGGGAATCAGATGGAGACTCTACTCCAAATGATTTAGGTCCCACCTATAGAGGTGGGAGTCTTAACTCAATAAGATGTTATATTGAAAAATATGTCCAAGCAGAAAAAAAATATTGCTAAACATAAAAAAATTATGATATAATATCCTCATAAATGAGGATATTATATGCCTCCGGCGGAATTTATGT